>NZ_JBHWCL010000165.1:0-21145 GCF_042735125.1 Kitasatospora sp. NPDC059599
CCATGACCCCGGGGCCCGCCCGTCGTGCACGTCCGCGGGCCCGGTCACGCCGGGCCCGCGGACGCCGGGCCTCAGGACACCGAAGCGGCGTTCTCGGCGAGGACCGCCCGCAGCCGGGTGGTGCGCGACTGCGCCGGGCGCTCGGCGACGGCCTGGGCGAGCGCCGGACCCGCCGCGTGCACCACGGACAGGTGCCGCTCGGCCCGGCCGAAGGCGGTGTAGACCCACTGCCGGGTGAGCGCCGGGGCGGCGTCCTCGGGGAGCACGACCACGGCGCCCGGCCAGCGGCGGCCCAGCGCCTGGTGGGCCGTCAGTGCCCAGCCGTGCCGCAGCCGGGCGGCCTCGGCGGGCGGGACCGTCCGGCGCGAGCCGTCCGCGTACTCCAGGTGCAGGCCGGTGGCGTCGGCGTCCAGCACCCGGGCCGGGTGGGTGACGCCGGGCGCGGGGGAGTCGACCACCCGGTCGCCCGGGTCGAAGCCGCCGAACCGGCCGGGGCCGGGGTTCAGCCGCGCCTTGGCGGCCGCGTTGAGCACCCGGGTGCCGGCCGCACCGCCGTGGCCGGGGGTGAGCAGCACCACCTGCTCGGCCGGGATGCCGAGGGCGCGCGGGATGGAGTCGGTGAGCAGCTGGACGGCGCGGTGGACGGCCTCGCCCGCGTCCTTGGCGGTCAGGATGACCACCTCCTTGTCCGGCGCGTCGACCGGCTGGAGCTCGCCGATGCCGACGCCGGAGACCAGCTCGCCGATCGGACCGAAGTCCGGGGTGCGGGAGGCGACCGCCGGGCAGACCTTGGCGGCCAGCAGGTCGGCGAAGATGCGGCCCGGTCCGGCCGACCAGAGCTGGCCCGGGTCACCGCTGAGCACCAGTCGGGTGCCGTCGGCGAGCGACTCCAGGACGGTCGCGGCCAGTTCCAGGTCCAGCAGCGGTGCGTCCAGGACGACCAGCAGGTCCAGGGCGAGCATGCCGTCCGGGGTGCGGCCGGGGCCGCCGGCGCCGGAGAGCAGGTCGGCGAGGGTGGTGACCACGGGGGTCCCGGCCTGGGCCTCGGCCCCGGCCCCGGCCGCGTGGAGCGCGGCGAAGGAGTCCCGGCCCTGGTCGGTCCAGGCGGCGGCCCAGGCCCGCAGCCCGAGGCCGCGGGCGGCGGCGATCAGTGCGGCGGGTTCGGCGCGGGACGCCTCGCCGCCGGTGTGCAGCACCAGGGCGCCGTCGGCGACGGCGCGGATCAGGGCGGTCGCCGAGGAGGAGGACGCGGCCGCGGCGGCGGCCTCCCAGGCGGTCGGCCCGGGGGCGGCGGGGGCACCGACGGCCTCACCCGGCTCACCCGGGCCTTCGGCCTCCGCGCTGTCGCCCTCCTGCTCTCCGGCGTCCTGCTCCTCGGCCCCGGGGGCGGCGTCCGACGGGACGGCCTCCTGCTCGGGCCCGGCAGCGGCAGCCTCCTCGGCGTCCGCCTCGCCGACGTCCTCGCCCGGGACGAAGGTGGCCATCAGCTTGACGAGTTCCTCGGCGAGGGTGTCCTCCGCCATCGCCAGCCGCTCCAGTGCGAGCAGCGTCCGAGTCGGCGGCTCGTCGTCGTCCTCGCCCCCGGCCGCGTGCGCCTCGGGGCCGGTCAGCTCCTCCTGGGAGGGCAGCACCCGCCCGTCCTCGACGGCGGACTGGATCGCGGCCGCCGGGTCGGGCATCCGGAGCCGTTCCAGCCCGGCGGCCACCTCGGCCAGGTCCAGGGCCGAGTGTCCGCGCAGCACCGCCTGTTCCAGCAGCCACGGCACCAGCGCCCTGGCGCGGCGCGGGTCGCCGGGCCCGGCGTCGGGGCCCAGCAGCCCGCGGGCGAAGCCGTCCGCCTGCTCGGGGCGGACGCCGGGCAGACCCAGCACCGCCCACGGGTCCGTGCGCAGCCGCTCGGCCGCGCCCTCGCCGAACTCGGCCACGGCGGCCGGAGCCAGGTCGGCCGGGGCGCCGCCGGCGGTGAGCACCGCGGCTGTCGCCCGGAGCGCGTCGTCGGGCTGCTCGTCGGGCGCCCCGGTGGTCGCCGCGGTCGCGGCCGCCGCAACCGTCGGCCCGGAAGGCCCGGAAGGCCCGGAAGGCCCGGAAGGCCCGGAAGGCCCGGACGGCGCGACCGGCGAGGCGGCGGCCGGAGCCGCGGCCTGCTCGGCCTGCTCGCCCGGTTCCGCCGGTTCCGCCGTTCGCTGCGCCGGAGCGGCAGCGCTGCCGCGCGGACCCGGGCCCTCGGGCCTGGCCCCTCCCAGCCCCTGCGGCCTGGTGCTGAGCATGTCCTTCCGCAGCTGCGCGACCCTGGCCGCCTTCTCCTCCGGAGTCAGCTGAGCCCCGCCGGTCCCCTCCGGAGCGCCGTTGCCCGTGTCACTCATCGTCGTCCGCTCCAAAGGTCACTCCACTGCACGTTCCGCTCGACGATCCGGCCCGGGCCTCACAGCTCGGTCCACCCCTGGTCCGGGTAGCGGTGCACCGGGGACGAGACGTCGTCCAGCGCGCCGCGGATCTCACCCGGAAGCGTAAGCTCCTCCACCGACAACGCCGCCTGCAGCTGTGCCACCGTCCGCGCGCCGACCAGGGCGCTCGCCACCCCGGGCCGGTCCCGGACCCAGGCCAGCGCGACCGCCAGCGGGCTGCTGGCGAGGCCGTCGGCGGCGGTGGCGAGGGCGTCCACGATCCGTCGCGAGCGCTCCCCGAGGTACGGCTGGACGAAGCCGGCCAGGTACGGGGAGGCACCGCGCGAGTCCGGCGGGACGCCGTGCCGGTACTTCCCGGTGAGCACCCCGCGGCCGAGCGGGGAGCCGGCCAGCACCCCGATCCCGGCGTCCAGCGCGGCGGGCAGCGCCTCCCGCTCGATCCCGCGCTGGAGCAGCGAGTACTCCAGCTGCGCGCCGGCCGGCGGCACCCGCCCGTGGTGGGCGCGCTGCCAGGTGGCGGCCTTGGCGAGCTGCCAGCCGCTGAAGTCGCAGACCCCGACGTAGCGGGCGCGCCCGGAGGACACGGCGATGTCGAGGGCGCTGAGCGTCTCCTCGACCGGGGTCGTCGGGTCGAAGGAGTGCACCTGCCAGAGGTCGACGTAGTCGGTGCCGAGGCGGCGCAGCGAGGCGTCCAGGGCGGAGAGCAGGTGGCCGCGCGAGCAGTCGAAGCGGCGGGCGGACTCGGGGACGCTGCCGGCCTTGGTGGCGATGACGAGTTCGGAGCGGGGGATCAGGTTGTCGGTGAGCCGGGACAGCAGGTACTCGGCGCCGCCGTCGGCGTACACGTCGGCCGTGTCGACCAGGTTGCCGCCGGCGTCCACGAACGCCTTGAGCTGCTCGGCGGCCTCGTGTTCGTCGGTGTCGCGGCCCCAGGTCATGGTGCCGAGGCCGAGCCGGGAGACCTGCAGGCCGGTACGGCCCAGGTGACGCTGTTCCATCGGACGGGCCCTCCACTGGCCGGTGGCCCCGGGTGCCCCGGCAGCCCTGTGAACGCGCAGGTGGGGCAGAGCGCTCCCCACGTCGGCCGAGCGTAGCGGCCGGTGTGCGGACAGGTGCGGAGACCCGCAGAACGATCATCGCCGGGGGTGCCGCTCGCCCGCGCGCCCGCGGGGTGGGGGCGACCGTGTGACCCGGCCCACCACTACCCGTCAGTAGCATGTCGGGCGCGGGCGCGGTTACCCTCGGCCCGACCCAACCCACTGGAAGGTGCGGCAGATGCGACTCGGTATCAACCTCGGCTACTGGGGACTCGGCATGGACGCCGACAACATCGCCGTGGCCCAGGAGGCGGACCGGCTCGGCTACGCGGTCTGCTGGGCGGCGGAGGCGTACGGCTCGGACGCCGCGACGGTGCTCAGCTACGTCGCCGCGAAGACGGAGCGGATCGACGTCGGCTCGGCCATCTTCCAGATCCCGGCCCGCACGCCGGCGATGACCGCGATGACCGCCGCGACCCTGGACACCCTGTCGGGCGGCCGGTTCCGGCTCGGCCTCGGCGTCTCCGGCCCGCAGGTGTCCGAGGGCTGGTACGGCGTGAAGTTCGACAAGCCGCTGGCCCGCACCCGTGAGTACGTGGAGATCATCCGCAAGGCGATGTCCCGCGAGCGCCTGGTCCACGAGGGCGCGCACTGGACGCTGCCGCTGCCCGGCGGCCCGGGCAAGCCGATCAAACTTACCGTGCACCCGGTGCGCGAGCAGATCCCGCTGTACATCGCCGCGATCGGCCCCAAGAACCTGGAGCTGACCGGGGAGATCGCCGACGGCTGGCTCGGCATCTTCTTCTCGCCCGAGCACGCCGCGATGTCCCTCGACCCGCTGACCGCCGGTCGCGCCAAGGCCGGGAGGACGCTGGACGGCTTCGACCTCTGCCCGACCGTGAACCTCGCGGTCGGCGAGGACATCAAGGCCGGGGTCGACGCCCTGCGCTCGTACGCCGCGCTCTACATCGGCGGCATGGGCAGCAAGGAGAAGAACTTCTACAACCAGCTGACCCGGCGGATGGGCTACGAGCAGGCCGCCGACGAGATCCAGGAGAAGTACCTGGCCAGGGACTACGCGGGGGCCGCGGCCGCCGTTCCGCACGACCTGATCGACGCCACCTCGCTGATCGGCGACACCGCCCGGATCGCCGACCGGATGCAGGCCTACGCCGACGCGGGCGTCACCACGCTCACCCTGGCCCCCTCCGGGTTCACCCTGGACGAGCGGATCCTGGCGCTGCGCACGGGTGTCGAGGCGCTGGAGCGGGCCGGGCTGGCGTAGCGCCGGACCGGCGGCGCGGACCGGGGGTCGGCGGCACTACAGCCAGTCGTGCCGCTTGAACACCCGGTGCAGGACCACGCAGACCGCGGCCATCAGCACCAGCACCGCCGGGTACCCCCAGGGCTGGTGGAGTTCGGGCATGTCGTCGAAGTTCATCCCGTAGATGCCGGCGATCATCGTCGGCACGGCGGCCAGCGCCGCCCAGGCCGAGATCTTCCGCATGTCGTTGTTCTGCTGCACGCTGACCTGCGCCAGGTTCGCGTTGAGGATGTCGGACAGCAGCCGGTCCATGCCGTCCACCTGGTCGTTCACCCGGGCCAGGTGGTCGGCGACGTCCCGCAGGTAGGGCGCGGTCTCGGGGCGGACGAAGCGGGTACCCTGCTCCAGCGTCAGCATCGGTTCCAGCAGCGGGCCGGTGGCGCGGCGTACGGCCATCACCTGGCGCTTGTAGCCGTAGATCCGCCCGGCGGTGTCGCGGCCGACCCGGCCGGGGGTGAAGATGTCGGACTCCAGCTCGTCCAGGTCGGTCTGCAGTGCGGTGGTGACCTCCATGTAGCCGTCCACGATGGTGTCGGCGACCGAGTGCAGCACCGAGCTGGGGCCGTAGCGCAGCAGTTCGGGTTCCTGTTCCAGCAGGGCCCGCAGGTCGCCGAGCGGGCTGTCCTGGCCGTGCCGGACGGTCATCACGAAGTCGGGGCCGAGGAAGACCATCACCTCGCCGACCGTGGTGACGTGCGCGCCGGGGGCGTAGCCGAGGGTCTTGAGGGCGATGAACAGCGAGCCCTGGTAGGCCTCGACCTTGGGGCGCTGGTGGGCGCGGACGGCGTCCTCGACGGCGAGCGGGTGCAGCCCGAACTCCTCGCCGACGTGGTCGAGTTCCTCGGCGGTCGGCTCGAAGAGGCCTATCCAGACGAAGCCGTCCGGACCGGCCGCGCGGGCGGCGGCGAGCGCGCCGGCCAAGTCGTCGGGGGCCTCGATCCGGCGGCCGTCGCAGTAGGCGGCGCATTGGACGATCATGCGTGCCATTGTCACCCGGCCGCGGCCGGGCGAAACGGACCCGGGGTGGAACGGTTCGCCGGGAGGAGCGCCGACTCCGGGTCGGAGCGGGCCCGGAGCGCCCGGAGCGCCGGGCGCGGGACCGCCCGGTCAACCGACGGCGACCGGACGGCGACCGGCCTCCACGGCCGGGCCCGGAGGCCTTAGGCTAGGCCCCATGCCCACCCTGCTGCTCGTCCGTCACGGCCGCTCCACCGCGAACACCGCCGGGATCCTGGCCGGTTGGACCCCCGGCGTCGACCTCGACGACACCGGGCGGGCGCAGGCCGCCGCGCTGGCCGACCGGTTGGCCGGCGTCCCGCTGGCGCGGGCCGTCAGCAGTCCGCTGGAGCGCTGTCGGCAGACGCTGGCGCCGCTGCTGGCCGCCCGGCCCGAGTTGGGCGGGCCGGCCGAGGACGACCGACTGGGGGAGTGCCACTACGGCGAGTGGACCGGCCGGCCGCTGGCCGAGCTGGCCAAGGAGCCGCTCTGGCGCACCGTCCAGGACCACGCCGCCGCGGCGGCGTTCCCCGGCGGCGAGTCACTGCGCGAACTGAGCCACCGCACGGTGAGCGCGGTGCGCGAGTGGAACGGGAAGATCGCCGCCGAGCACGGCGAGGACGCGGTCTGGATCGCCTGCTCGCACGGTGACGTGATCAAGGCGGTGGTGGCCGACGCGCTGGGCCTGCACCTGGACCACTTCCAGCGGATCAGCGTCGAGCCCTGCTCGGTCACCGCGATCCGCTACACCCCGCAGCGGCCCTTCGTGCTGAGAATGGGCGACACCGGTGACCTCGCCTCGCTGGCGCCGAGGAGCGGCCCGGCCCCGGCCGCCCCGGTCGGTGACGCGGTGGTCGGCGGCACCGCCTGAGGGGCGCCGTCCGAGCGGTACCGCCCGCGACCCCCGAGGCGCGAGCCCGTGGCGCCGGCTGCGGCGCAAGCCCGCGACACCCGTCCGGGCGGCACCGCCCGCGCCGCGGTGTGCCACCCGCCCGCGGCCGTCGGCTCGGCTCCCCGGCCGGAGCCCGAAGGTCGTAGGGTGACTAACGAGTCCGAACACCCGCGATCCCCCACGGCGGATCCGCGCCGACCGACACGATCCGGAGCGAGAGCGTGACCCGTCAGGTCTTCTTCTACGACCAGCCCGAGCGGTTCGTGGCCGGCACCGTCGGCCAGCCCGGTGCCAGGGCGTTCTACCTGCAGGCCAGTGCCCGGGGCCGGATCACCAGCGTGCTGCTGGAGAAGACCCAGGTCGCGGCGCTCGCCGAGCGCATCGAGGAGGTCCTGGACGAGGCGCTGCGGCGCAGCGGCGGCGACGCCTCCATCCCGGCCGCCGCCCCGAAGGACCTGCTCGACACCGCCCCGCTGGACCTGCCGCTGGAGCAGGAGTTCCGGGTCGGCACGATGGCCCTGGCCTGGGACAGCGTGGACGGCTGCCTGGTGGTCGAGGCGCAGGCGCTGGTCGAGGAGGAGGAAGAGGAGGAGGCCGCCGCCGCGGTCTTCACCGACGACGACGCCGGCCCGGACATGCTGCGGGTGCGCCTGTCCGGCGCGATGGCACGGGTGTTCGCCCGGCGCGCGCTGGACCTGGTCGCGGCGGGCCGCAAGCCCTGCCCGTTCTGCAACCTGCCGCTCGACCCGGAGGGCCACCTGTGCCCGCGCGCGAACGGCTACCGGCGCTGAACACCGAGACGCCGCCGCAGGCCGATCCGGCGGCCGCCGCCGCGCTGGCCGCCGATGTGCCCACCGCCCTCGCGCTGCTGCGCCAGGGCGAACTGACCGTGCACGGTCGGCTGACCGAGGCCTCCAACGCCGCGCTGTACTGCACGGTCGCGCACGGATCGCTGAGCGCGCAGTGCGTCTACAAACCGGTGGCCGGGGAGCGTCCGCTCTGGGACTTCCCGGACGGCACGCTGGCCGGCCGCGAGGTCGCCGCGTACGAGCTGTCCGCGGCGACCGGCTGGGCGCTGATCCCGCCCACCGTGCTGCGGGACGGCCCGCACGGGCCGGGCATGGTGCAGCTGTGGGTCGAGCCCGACCCGGGGGCCGATCCGCTGCTCGCGCTGCAGGACCCGCGCGGCCCGGAGGCGGGCTGGCTGCCGATCGTCCGGGCCGAGGTCGAGGGCGGGCGCACCGCGCTGCTGGTGCACCACGACGACCGGCGGCTGCGCCGGCTCGCCGTGCTGGACGCGGTGCTCAACAACGCCGACCGCAAGGGCGGTCACCTGATCCCGGCCGCCGACGGCCGGGTGTACGGCATCGACCACGGCGTCACCTTCAACACCGAGGGCAAGTTGCGCACCCTGCTCTGGGGCTGGGCGGGGGATCCGCTGCCGGCCGAGGCGCTGGAGGTGCTGGCCGGGCTCGCGGGGCAGTTGGACGGCGAGCTCGCCGAGCGCCTCGCCCCGCACCTGACGGAGGCGGAGCTGGACGCGACCAGAGCCCGGGTGGCCGAACTGCGTGGCTCCGGCCGCCATCCGCTGCCCTCCGAGGACTGGCCCGCGATTCCCTGGCCGCCGGTCTAGACCGCACTCGCTGATGGTCTGGACCTTTCGCCGGAATCGGTCGCACACTGCTCCGATGGACGCGCGACGGACCACCCCCACCCCCCGAACCGCACCGGACCTGCCGTTGCACCGCCTGCAGGTCCCGCTGCCCCAGCTGCTGCCCTTCGCGATCGGCAGTTTCGACGCGATCGGCCCGCTCTCCCGGGCCGGTTTCCCCCACCGGCACTCGTTCCACGAGATCGTCCACGTCACCGGCGGCCGCGGCGCCCACGTCCTGGACCTCGTCCACCGGCCGCTGGCGCCGCCGCAGTTGTGCGTGATCACCCCCGGTCAGGTGCACTACTGGGCGGAGACCGAGGAACTCACCGGCCGGGTCGTCCTGTTCAACGAGGACTTCCTGCTCGGCCACCCGCAGGACCTGGCCGCCTTGCGGGCCCTGGCCACCCGCCCGGCCCTCGCGCTCGGCGGACAGGCCGACGCGATCGCCGCCCTGTTCGCCGACATGGAGCACGAGTTCCTGACCAGGGCGCCCGGCTACCAGGGCGTGCTGCGGGCGAGCCTGCACATCCTGATCGTCCGGGCGCTGCGCGCCTGCGCCCCGCACGGTGCCCCCGCGGTGCCCAGTCGGCCGGCCGAGGTGGCCGCCGCCTTCACCCGGCTGATCGCCAGGCCTGGCGGGGTGCGGCACTCGGTGGCCTCCACGGCCCAGGAGCTCGGCGTCTCCCCGGGGCACCTGCAGACCCTGGTCAAGCAGGCGACCGGCCGCACCCCGGGCGGGCTGATCCGCCGCCAGCAGACCCTGGAGGCCAAACGGCTGCTCGCCTGCACGGATCTGACGATTCGTCAGGTGGCGAAGGAGGCGGGCTTCGTGGATCCGGCGTACTTCTGTCGCTTCTTCCGGCGGGAGACCGGGATGACGCCGGGGGAGTTCCGGGCCCGGGTCGACGGAAATCACCACGATCCCCGGATCATGTCCATCGCGGTCGCGCCGGACGGTCCGTAGTTTTGCTGCTGGCCACCGGTGGCCGGTCCGGCGCGCGCGGACGGGCGGCCGGTCCGGCCCTTGTCATGCCCCCACCATGGCAAGGGCCACCCCCACCCCCCGCCTCACGAGAAGGAGACGGCGCATGCCCGAGCCCGACGGCATGATCAGCCGCAAGACCGTACTGAAAGCCGCCGCCGCGCTCGGGGCCGCCCCGCTGCTGGTCGGCGGCGGGGTTGCACTGGCCCGAGAGCAGGCCGGCGCCGGCCGGACCCCGGACCTCACGCCCGAGTGCCACGACGGCGACGCCCCCACGATCGAGCAGACCGAGGGCCCCTACTTCAAGCCCGACTCCCCGCTGCGCAGCTCCATGGTCAACGACGGCCCCGGTACCCGGCTGGTCGTCAGCGGCTACGTCTTCGGCCTCGCCTGCCGGCCGGTCCCCGGCGTGCTGCTGGACTTCTGGCAGGCCGACGACAACGGGACCTACGACAACTCCGGCTACACCTTCCGCGGCCACCAGTTCAGCGACGCCAACGGCGCGTTCAAGCTGGACACCATCGTGCCCGGGCTCTACCCCGGCCGCACCCGGCACATCCACGTGAAGCTCCAGGCGCCCGGCCGCCAGGTCGTCACCACCCAGCTGTACTTCCCGGGCGAGCCCCGCAACAGCACCGACACCATCTACGACGCCCGGCTGCTGATGAACGTCCGGCAGAACGGCAACGTCCGCGAGGGCAGCTACGACTTCGTGCTGAACGTGCCGCAGACCCCCGGCACGCCGAGCCCGACGCCCACCACCACCCCCACCGGGACGCCCACCACGCCACCGAGCGGCACCTGGGCCCCGGGCGCCTCCTACCGCGCGGGCGACCGCGTCACCTTCTCCGGCGTCTCCTACGTCTGCCTCCAGGCGCACACCGCCATGGCCGGCTGGGAGCCGCCGAACGTGCCGGCCCTCTGGCAGCGGTCGTAGCGGCTCCGACCGCGTTCCCCGGGGAGCCGGGCGCCCGGTCGGCGGCAGGGCCGGCCGGGCGCTCACCCCTGCCCGGCTCCGGGCGGCCGGGTCCGGAACGGGGGTGTGGCTCCGCATGTGGTCGGGAAACCGTGCAATACCAGTCCGGAAGCGGTCGGGCAACGGCAGGAAGCGAATCCAGTCGATCTTGCGCACTGGTTAGGCTTTCAAATGTTCGCAAGGTTAAAGTTGTTTCCATGCATGCCTGGCCCGCCTCCGAGGTTCCCGCCCTGCCTGGTCAGGGTCTCCCCCTCCGTATCCACGACACCGCAGCGGGTACGGTCCGCGAGGTCGTGCCGCAGGACGGCACCGCCCGGATCTACGTCTGCGGCATCACCCCCTACGACGCGACCCACATGGGCCACGCCGCCACCTACAACGCGTTCGACCTGGTCCAGCGCGTCTGGAAGGACGCCGGCCACGACGTCCTGTACATCCAGAACGTGACCGACGTGGACGACCCGCTGCTGCAGCGCGCGGTCGAGACCGGCCAGGACTGGACCGCCCTGGCCGAGCGCGAGACGGCCCTGTTCCGCGAGGACATGACCGCCCTGCGCCTGCTCCCGCCGGCCCACTACATCGGTGCCGTCGAGTCGATCCCGTGGATCGTCCCGATCGTCCAGAAGCTGCTGGCCGCCGGCGCGGCCTACGAGGTGGACGGCGACATCTACTTCTCGGTCGACGCCGACCCGCACTTCGGCGAGGTCTCCGGCCTCACCCGCGAGGCCATGCGCCCGGTCTTCGCCGAGCGCGGCGGCGACCCGGACCGCCCCGGCAAGCGCAACCCGCTGGACGCCCTGCTCTGGCTGGCCGCCCGCCCGGGCGAGCCCGCCTGGGACACCGAGCTCGGCCACGGCCGCCCCGGCTGGCACATCGAGTGCGTCGCCATCGCGCTGCAGTACCTCGGCATGTCCTTCGACATCCAGGGCGGCGGCAGCGACCTCTCCTTCCCGCACCACGAGATGGGCGCCGCGCACGCCCAGGTCGCCACCGGCACCCACCCGTACGCCAAGGCGTACGTGCACGCCGGCATGGTCGCCCTGGACGGCCACAAGATGTCCAAGTCGCGCGGCAACCTGGTCTTCGTCTCGGCGCTGCGCCGCGAGGGCGTCGACCCGGCGGCGATCCGCCTGGCGCTGCTCTCGCACCACTACCGCGCGGACTGGGAGTGGACCAAGGACGTCCTGGACGAGGCCGTCGAGCGCCTCGCCCGCTGGCGCGCCGCGGTCTCCCGGCCCGACGGCCCGTCGGCCGAGCAGCTGCTCGCCGAGGTCCGCACCGCGCTCGCCGACGACCTGGACGCGCCCGCCGCGCTGGCCGCCGTCGACCGCTGGGCCGAGCGGCAGGAGGCCGAGGGCGGCACCGACATCGGCGCGCCCGGCCTGGTGAGCCGCACCGTGGACGCCCTGCTCGGCGTCGCGCTGTAGCCCGGCGCCGCACGCGCCACGGCACCACCCGCAGCACCCGCAGTACCCGCACCACAGCACCACCCGCACCACACGCCGAAGGGGCGTCAGGACCGGTCGTCCTGACGCCCCTTCGGCGGTGCGGTGCCTGCTCCCCGTCTACTCCTCCTCGGAGCCGTCCTGGCTCTCCCGGGCCGGGCCCGGCGCCTCCGGCTCGACCGGACGCTCCGCCGTGGCGTGCCCGGACACCGGCTTCTCGCCGGTCGGCCCGACGTTCTCCCGGCGGCGCAGGTAGCGCTCGAACTCGCGGGCGATGGCGTCCCCGGAGGCCTCCGGCAGCTCCGCGGTGTCCTGCGCCTCCTCCAGCTGCTGGACGTACTCGGCGACCTCGGTGTCCTCGGCGGCCAGCTGGTCCACACCGAGCTGCCAGGCCCGGGCGTCCTCGCCGAGCTCGCCCGGCGGGATGCGCAGGTCCAGCAGGTCCTCCAGCTTGTTGAGCAGCGCCAGCGTGGCCTTGGGGTTCGGTGGCTGCGAGACGTAGTGCGGCACTGCCGCCCAGAGCGTCACGGCCGGGACCCCGGCATGCGTGCAGGCCTCCTGGAGCACGCCCACGATGCCGGTCGGGCCCTCGTAGCGGCTCTCCTCCAGGTCCAGCCGGCGGGCCAGGTCCGGGTCGGAGGTGACCCCGCTGACCGGGACCGGGCGGCTGTGCGGGGTGTCGCCGAGCAGCGCGCCCAGGATCACCACCAGCTCGATGCCCAGCTCGTGCGCGAAGCCCAGCAGCTCGTTGCAGAACGAGCGCCAGCGCATGCTCGGCTCGATGCCGCGCACCAGCACGACGTCCCGGGTCGTCGGCTCGGTCACCCGGATGACCGACAGCCGGGTGGTCGGCCAGGTGATCCGGCGGATGCCGCCGTCCATCCAGACCGTGGGCCGGTTGACCTGGAAGTCGTAGTAGTCCTCCGCGTCCAGGGCGGCGAACACCTTGCCGCCCCAGGTCTCGTCCAGGTGCGCCAGGGCGGAGGAGGCGGCGTCGCCCGCGTCGTTCCAGCCCTCGAAGGCGCAGACCATGACCGGGTCGATCAACTCGGGAACATCTTCCAGCTCGATCACCCAGCGTCTCCCTCCGGTCGGCGACAGGACCGGTGCCGCCCCGGCTGGGTTGCCGGGGCGCCGACGGGCCGGCTGCCGACTGTCGAACCTCTCGTCTCCCATGGAACGCCTCGCCCCATGGTCCCTACCTGCCCAGCCTACGGGCTTTGATGCGCACAGCGGCCGGGCACCGGGACAGTCTGGGGGAGCCGGCCGCCCCGATCCAGCGGATATCGGCGCCCCTTCGCCTGACGGATCGTCAGCGGAGGGTCCGGGCGCGGACCGCTGCGGACCGGTGGCGCAGCGCGACGGGCGTGCCGCGTCGGCCCGGCGGCGCGATGATGAACGGGTGGGGACCGGGCGGAAGGGGCCGACACCCATGAACCGATGGCTGTGGATCGGCGCGGGCGCGGGCGTGGCCGCGCTCGCCGGCGCCGCGCTGCTCGTGGCGGACCGGGCCGGGCGCCGGCTCCCGGTGGAGCACGTCACCGAGGGCGGACTCGAACTGGCCCAGCCGCCCGGCGCGGTCTGGGACGTGCTGACCGACATCGACCTGTACCCGGCCTGGCGCCCCGGCCTCACCCACGTCGAGCGGCTGCCCGCCGCGGCCGGCGGCCGGGTGCGCTGGCGCGAGTACGACCGGCACGGCCACACCACGTTCGAGGTGGTGGCGAGCGAGGCCCCGCACCGCCTGGTCACCGGCGTGGCCGACCCGGACCTGCCGTACGGCGGCACCTGGACGTACGTGCTCACCCCGGCCGGGCCGGGCTGCTCGCTGACGGTCACCGAGCGCGGCGAGGTCCGCCAGCCGCTGTACCGGGCCGTCTCGCACTACCTGACCGGCGAGGACGCGACGGTCCACCGCTACCTGGGCGCCCTGGCGCACCGGCTGGCCGGCTGACGGCGGCTACCGCACGTCCACCCAGCCGCGCCGGTACGCCGCCCAGTTCTCGGGCGTCGAGGCGAAGTCCACGTACAGCGCGACGCCGAAGTTCGGCCGCCGCAGGTCCTCCCGGCCCAGGCCCAGCCGGACGCCGCGGACGGCCGCGTCGACGGTCTCCGCGTCGCCCCAGTGGCCCCACTTGTCGTCCCAGTAGAACGGCAGGCCGATCAGCAGGTCCACGTCGGCCGGGGTGGCCCGCAGGGCGAGCTCGGTCTGCTGGGCGACGTAGCCGCCGTACAGCGGCTCGGTCGGCATCGAGGTGTCGTAGGTCATCACGGCGATCTGGTCGACCCGGCGGGCGGTCTCGGCGAAGTACGCCGGGTCCCACCACTTGCCGTGGCCGGTGAGCAGGATGCCGGCCGTGTGCAGGCCCGGGACGGGGTCGATCTGCGGGGCCGCGACCGAGAGGGCGGCGCCGCGGGCCGCGGTGACCGGCCGGACCTGGTCGAGCAGGGTCAGCCAGCCGGTCGAGCCGGGGCGGATCGGTTCCATGTCGAAGTGCACGCCGTCGAAGCCCTGGTCCAGCACCTGGCGGGCGGAGGCGGTGACCCGGTCCCTGGTCGGGGCGTCCTCCAGGTCCAGCGCGTCCTTCTCCGGCTTGACCTCGTCGCCCAGCCAGCCCTGCAGCCGCACGCCGGGCAGGGCCCGGTGCACGGTGTCGGTGAACCAGCGGGCGCGCGGGTGGACGGCCGGCGGCAGCGAGCCGTCGTGCTCCAGCGGGCCGGTGTGCACGTAGAGGTCGCGAATGCCGGTACCGGAAAGTTGCCGGGTGAGGGCCTCGACGTCGGCCTCGGTCTTGCGGCCGTCCACCCAGGCGTGACCGAGCCAGACCGCGTCCCGCCCCCGGGTGCGGGCCTCGGCGGCCGGTTCACCCGTGTAGTGCAGTCGGATCGAGACGAACACCGAGCCCAGCGCGGTCACGGGCACGGCCGCCGCCAGCACCAGGACCAGCAGCGCCCGGCGCCACCGGGACCACCGCCGCCAGCGCTCGCGCAGCGCCCGTAGCGGGGCCGTCACGCCCTTGCCGGTTTGCCGTACGCGGCTCCTGAAACTCGCCACGCGGTTGCTCCCCCCTTGCGGTCGAGCGCTCAGGATACGGAATGGGTCGGCGAGCCGACCCGCCGTCCGGATACGCTGGCCACGTGCTTCCCCGAGCAAGCGGGGACGCAAAGCCGACAGCCGTCGCACCAGGGAGAAGCCCCATGGCCACTGCAGCCGATCCGTCCGTCACCCAGCAGAGTCGAGCGAACGCTCTGCGTGAAGCCCTCGCCACCCGGGTGGTGGTGGCCGATGGTGCGATGGGCACCATGCTCCAGGCGCAGGATCCGACGCTGGAGGACTTCCAGAACCTCGAAGGCTGCAACGAGGTCCTCAACATCACCCGGCCCGACATCGTCCGCTCCGTCCACGAGGCCTACTTCGGCGTGGGCGTGGACTGCGTGGAGACCAACACCTTCGGCGCCAACTTCGCCGCGCTCGGCGAGTACGACATCCCCGAGCGGGTCTTCGAGCTCTCCGAGGCCGGCGCCCGGATCGCCCGCGAGGTGGCCGACGCCCACACCGCCGCCGACGGCCGCACCCGCTGGGTGCTCGGCTCGATCGGCCCCGGCACCAAGCTGCCGACCCTCGGCCACGCCCCGTACGAGGCGCTGCGTGAGGGCTTCCAGCAGAACGCGGCCGGCCTGATCGCCGGCGGCGCCGACGCGCTGCTGGTCGAGACCAGCCAGGACCTGCTGCAGACCAAGGCCGCCATCCTGGGCTCCAAGCGCGCGCTCGCCGAGGCCGGGCTGGACCTGCCGGTGCTGGTGCAGGTCACGGTGGAGACCACCGGCACCATGCTGCTCGGCTCCGAGATCGGCGCCGCGCTCACCGCGCTGGAGCCGCTCGGCGTCGACTACATCGGCCTCAACTGCGCCACCGGCCCGGCCGAGATGAGCGAGCACCTGCGCTACCTGGCCAAGAACGCCCGGATCGGCCTGTCCTGCATGCCGAACGCGGGCCTGCCGGTGCTCGGCAAGGACGGCGCCCACTACCCGCTCTCCCCGGCCGAACTGGCCGACGCGCACGACGTGTTCACCCGCGAGTACGGCCTGTCGCTGGTCGGCGGCTGCTGCGGCACCACGCCCGAGCACCTGCGCCAGGTGGTCGAGCGGGTCCAGGGCCGGCCGGTCACCGCGCGCGAGCCGCAGCCCGAGCCCTCGGCGGCCTCGCTGTACCAGGCGGTGCCGTTCCGCCAGGACACCTCCTACCTCGCGATCGGCGAGCGGACCAACGCCAACGGCTCCAAGAAGTTCCGCGAGTCGATGCTGGCCGGTGACTGGCAGGCCTGCGTGGAGATCGCCCGCGACCAGATCCGGGACGGCTCCCACCTGCTGGACCTCTGCGTGGACTACGTCGGCCGTGACGGCGTCGCCGACATGAAGGAGATCGCCGGCCGCCTGGCCACCGCCTCCACCCTGCCGATCGTGCTGGACTCCACCGAGCCGCCCGTGCTGCGGGCCGGCCTGGAGGCCCTCGGCGGCCGCGCGGTGCTCAACTCGGTCAACTACGAGGACGGCAACGCCCCGGACTCGCGCTTCGCCAGGATCGCCTCGCTGGCCCGCGAGCACGGCGCCGGCCTGATCGCGCTGACCATCGACGAGCAGGGCCAGGCCCGGACCGCCGACACCAAGGTGGAGATCGCCGAGCGGCTGATCGCCGAGCTCACCGCCGACTACGGCATCGACGAGGGCTCGATCCTGGTCGACTGCCTCACCTTCACCCTGGCCACCGGCCAGGAGGAGTCCCGCCGGGACGGCATCGAGACCATCGGGGCGATCCGCGAGCTCAAGCGCCGCCACCCGAAGGTGCAGACCACGCTCGGCCTGTCCAACATCTCCTTCGGCCTCAACCCGGCCGCCCGCGTGGTGCTCAACTCGGTCTTCCTGCACGAGTGCGTGGAGGCCGGGCTGGACTCGGCGATCGTGCACGCCTCCAAGATCCTGCCGATCTCCCGGATCCCCGAGGACCAGCGCGAGGCCGCCCTCGACCTGGTCTACGACCGCCGCCGGGACGGCTACGACCCGCTGCAGCGCCTGCTGGAGCTGTTCGAGGGCGTCTCCGCGGCCTCGGTCAAGGCCTCCAAGGCCGAGGAGCTGGCCGCGCTCCCGCTGGACGAGCGACTGCAGCGCCGGATCATCGACGGCGAGCGGAACGGCCTGGAGGCCGACCTGGACGAGGCGCTGACCGGGCGCCCCGCGCTGGAGATCATCAACGACACCCTGCTGGCCGGCATGAAGGTGGTCGGCGAGCTCTTCGGCTCCGGCCAGATGCAGCTGCCGTTCGTGCTCCAGTCCGCCGAGGTCATGAAGACCGCGGTGGCCCACCTGGAGCCGCACATGGAGAAGTCCGACAGCGAGGGCAAGGGCACGATCGTGCTGGCCACCGTCAAGGGCGACGTCCACGACATCGGCAAGAACCTGGTCGACATCATCCTGTCCAACAACGGCTACAACGTGGTCAACCTGGGCATCAAGCAGCCGGTCTCGGCGATCCTGGACGCCGCGCAGGAGCACCGGGCGGACGTCATCGGGATGTCCGGTCTGCTGGTGAAGTCCACCGTGATCATGAAGGAGAACCTGGAGGAGCTCAACCAGCGCAAGCTGGCCTCCAGCTACCCGGTGATCCTCGGCGGTGCGGCGCTCACCCGGGCCTACGTCGAGCAGGACCTGCACGAGATCTACGAGGGCGAGGTCCGCTACGCCCGGGACGCCTTCGAGGGCCTGCGGCTGATGGACGCGCTGATCGCGGTCAAGCGCGGCGTGCCCGGCGCGACCCTGCCGGAGCTCAAGCAGCGCCGGCACGCCCGGGTCGAGGTGGAGGAGCCGGAGCCGGAGGTCAACCTCGGGCAGATCCGCTCCGACGTCGCCGTCGACAACGCCGTGCCCGCCCCGCCGTTCTGGGGCGACCGGATCGTCAAGGGCATCCCGTTCGCCGACTACGCCTCCTGGCTGGACGAGGACGCGCTGTTCAAGGGGCAGTGGGGTCTGAAGGCCTCCCGCACCGGTGACGGGCCGTCCTACGAGGAGCTGGTGGAGACCGAGGGCCGGCCGCGGCTGCGGGCCTGGCTGGACCGGCTGCAGACCGAGGGCTGGCTGGAGGCCGCCGTGGTCTACGGCTACTACCCGGCCAACTCCAAGGGCGACGACCTGATCGTCTTTCACGAGGACGGCACCGAGCGCACCCGCTTCACCTTCCCGCGCCAGCGC
Source organism: Kitasatospora sp. NPDC059599 (assembly GCF_042735125.1). NCBI lineage: Bacteria > Bacillati > Actinomycetota > Actinomycetes > Kitasatosporales > Streptomycetaceae > Kitasatospora > Kitasatospora sp. NPDC059599. The sequence continues at coordinate 17,955 of NZ_JBHWCL010000165.1, forward strand.
CGCGGCCGCCGGCTCTGCCTGGCCGACTTCTTCCGCCCGGAGGAGTCCGGCGTGCGGGACGTGGTCGGCCTGCAGGTGGTCACCATGGGCAACCGGATCTCGGAGGCCGCCAACGAGCTGTTCGCCGGGAACTCCTACCGGGACTACCTGGAGCTGCACGGCCTCTCGGTGCAGCTGGCCGAGGCACTGGCCGAGTTCTGGCACGCCCGGGTCCGCTACGAGCTGGGCTTCTCCGGCGAGGACCCGCAGGACGTCAGGGACATGTTCGCGCTCAAGTACCGGGGCGCCCGCTTCTCGCTCGGCTACGGGGCCTGCCCCGAGCTGGAGGACCGCGCCAAGATCGCCGAGCTGCTGAAGCCCGAGCGGATCGGCGTGGTGCTCTCGGAGGAGTTCCAGCTGCACCCCGAGCAGTCCACCGACGCGATCGTGATCCACCACCCGGAGGCGAAGTACTTCAACGCGCGGTAACCCCTCCGTTCTGCTCCGTTCGCGCTTTCCGGACGAAGCGGGCGTATTCTGGATGATCCTGAACGGGCCGGTCCGCTCACCAGCGGGCCGGCCCGTGCCATCCCCGGGCGCCGGGGCCTGCCGGAAGGATCCCGCCATGACCACCAGCCCCACCGCCACCCGTGTCCTGGACCACGGGGACGACCGCGGCCTGCAGGCGGTGCTGCTGGACATGGACGGGACGCTGGTGGACACCGAGGACTTCTGGTGGCAGGCCGAGGTCTCGCTCTTCGCCGAGCTGGGCCACCGGCTGGACGAGGCGGACCGCACCCACGTGGTCGGCGGCCCGATGACCCGGGTGATGGACTACCTGGTCGCCCGGACCGGGGTGGACATCGCCCCGGCCGACCTGGGGGTGCTGGTCAACCAGCGCTTCGTGGACCTGCTGGCCGATGGCGTGCCGCTCATGCCGGGCGCCGAGCGCCTGCTCAACACCCTTGCCGCGCACGGGATCCCGGCCGCCATGGTGTCCGCGTCGCACCGGCACGTGATCGACATCGTGCTGCGGTCGCTGGGCGCCCACCACTTCGCCTTCACCATCGGCGGGGACGAGGTGCCGCGCACCAAGCCGTTCCCGGACCCGTACCTGGAGGCGGCCCGCCGGCTGGGTGCGGAGCCGGCCCGCTGCGTGGTGGTCGAGGACACCCCGACCGGGGTGCGCGCGGGCGAGGCGGCCGGCTGCCCGGTGATCGCGGTGCCCTCGGTCGCGGTGATCGAGCCGGCCCCCGGGCGCCTGGTGCTGCCCTCGCTGGAGCAGGTCGACCTCGACCTGCTGCGCTCGCTGGTCGCCTCGCGGGTCTGAAGGTCCGTCAGCTCGGGTGTGATTGTCATCTCATTGCGGCTCAGGCCTACCGGCCGGTAAGCGGCTCGACGGGGCTCCGACCCCGGGAGGCGGGGGGAGAAAAAGGGCATTGGCTGACATCTTGTCGGTCGGGCGGGATGCCCCGAACCGCCGTGTCCCAAACGTCACCTGCGCGGGTATCGGTCGTGCGTGTTCGATATGGCACGCTACTCGGGTTTCGTGCCACCGATAAGGACGCGCCCCGTGAAGACTTCAGGTGAACGCCTCGCCGTACTCGGCTGTGCCGGTCTGGTCGCCATGACGGTGGCCGGCTGCGGATCGGTGACCGACGCCGTCAAGGGGGACAGCGGCAAGTCCATCACCATGGGCACCGCCCAGCTGACCGGCAGGTTGGACCCGGCGACCTCGTACGACTCCGGCTCCTGGCTGGTCATGCGCAACGCCTTCCAGTCGCTGCTGACCTTCCCCGCCGCCGCCAGCACGCCCACCCCGGACGCCGCGCAGTCGTGCGAGTTCACCGGCGGCGAGGCCACCGAGTACCACTGCACCCTGCGGCCCGGGCTGAAGTTCTCGAACGGTCACCCGCTGACCGCCGAGGACGTGGTCTTCTCGATCGAGCGCACCAAGAAGATCAACGACGAGAACGGTCCGGCCTCGCTGCTCTCCTCGATCAAGTCCGTCGAGGCCAAGGGCGACGCCGAGGTGCTCTTCCACCTCACCGCGCCCGACGCCACCCTGCCGGCCAAGCTGGCCACCCCGGCCGGCGCCATCGTGGACCACCAGGTCTACCCGGCGGACAAGGCGCTGCCCAACGACAAGCTGGTCGGCTCGGGCCCGTACCGCGTGGACTCGGTCGAATCGGTGAACGGCGGCAAGCAGATCAGCAAGGTCGCGCTGTCGGCCAACGACAAGTACGCCGGCGACGCCAAGCTGCGCAACAGCAAGTTCACCGTGAAGTACTTCGACAAGGCCGACGACCTCAAGGCCGCACTCGACAAGGGCGACGTCGACCTCACCGACAACAGCCTGGAGCCGAACACCGCCGCCCAGATCCGGTCCGACCAGCAGGGCGGCAAGACCGACCTGCAGGTGACCGAGGGTGACAGCAACGACACCCGCTCGCTGGTCTTCAACACCAAGGACCCGGTCTTCGGCAACCCCGCCGTCCGCCAGGCCGCCGCGCAGCTGATGGACCGCAAGGCCCTCGCCCGCGACGTCTTCGCCCGGACCGTCCAGCCGCTGTACGCGATGGTCCCGGCCGGCGTCACCGGCCACACCACGGCCTTCTTCGACCGCTACGGCGACCAGGACGCGGCCAAGGCCAAGAAGATCCTCACCGACGCCAAGGTCCAGACCCCGGTCAAGCTCACGCTCACCTGGTCCCGTTCGCGGGCCGGCAGCAACGAGGCCGACACGCTGAAGAAGCAGCTGGAGGCCGGCGGCCTCTTCCAGGTCACCGTCCAGCAGGAGGCGGACTGGGAGGCCTACAAGAAGGGCTGGGCCGACGGCAAGTACCAGGCGTACGTCATCGGCTGGTTCGCCGACTACCCGGACCCGGACAACTACATCGCCCCGCTGCTGGTCAACGGCGGTGCCTACCACCACGGTTGGGACGACCCGCGGATCAGCGGCAGGCTGGTGCCGGACGGCCTCAAGCAGGCCGACCGCAGCGCAGCCGCGGCCGGCTACGGGCAGATCCAGCAGATCGAGGCCGAGAACGTGCCGCTGATCCCGCTGTACCAGAACAAGGCCTTCTACGCGGCCCGTTCGTACGTCACCGGCGTCGAGTCCACCGTCGACACCACCGGCTTCTTCCGCTTCTGGGAGATCAGCCGCAGCGGCAAGTAGCGCACGCACGACGGCGGCCCGTCCGCTCCTCCCG
>NZ_JBHWCL010000166.1:0-21145 GCF_042735125.1 Kitasatospora sp. NPDC059599
AACACCCCCCCCACCTGGGGGGCCCGGCCGCCTCCCCCGCCGGGGCCCACCGCCGCGTTCACACGGCCTTCCTCGCCCGGCCGCGTCCGCCCGGCCGCCGTCCGGACCGTCGCCGCCGGCCTCCGGCTACTTCCTGGCCTTCCACACCGGGCTGACGCCGATCGCCTTCAGCTGCTCCGGAGTGAGCAGCTCCTTGCCGGCCGGGCCCTGCGAGACCGCCACCTCCATGCCGTCCGGGTGCAGGACGTTCACCATCAGCGGCATCTTCTCCTTGGCGTCCGCACCGCCCTTGGTGAGCACCTTGGTCCCGTCGGGCCCGGCGACCGCGTCCTTGAACGCCCCCGCCCACGAGTTGTCGTCGGACTTCGACCAGTTCTCCACCCGCAGCACCACCGAGCCGGTCTCCTGCCCCCGGGCCAGCTGGAAGGTGGCCAGCAGCGCGCTGCCGGTGCGGCCGGTCACGGTCACCCCCGGGGGCAGCAGCCCGGCCAGGGCGGCCTCCCGGTCCTCCAGCGACAGGCCCGGGTCGACCGCGTCGGTGTCGACGCCGTCGAACTTGACCGCCGCGACGACCCGGTCCCAGGACTTGTCGGTGACGACCGCCTTCAGCTGGTCCAGGGTGAGCGGCGGGTTGGGCCGGCTGTCGGGCGCGCCCTTCTCCCGGGCCGCGTTCCACTCGCTCACCGTGATCTCCCGGCCGTCCGGACCGGACAGCGTGGCGTCCCATTCCTTGGTGTCGGCCCGGTTGTCCGAGTACTCGTACCCCTGCTGGAGCTGGAGCCGGGAGCCGTCCGGCAGGGTGGTGACGGAGCAGGAGTCGATCCGGGCGAGCTTGAGGTCCGTCGGGCAGGTGCGCGGCTGCTCCTGCTTGGGCCGGTGCTTCTGGATGCCGATCTGGACCAGCGACTTGCCCTGGCCGTCGTCGAAGACCAGGTCCGCGCCGACGAAGGTGCCCTTCGACTGCTCGTCGTCGGTGCCGCGCCCCTTGGCCTCGGTGGTCTCGCCCTTGGGCAGCAGGGCCTGGAAGGTCGCCAGCACCTCGTCGCCGGTGACCACGGTCGGGGCCGAGGAGCGCACCGTGGTCGGGGTGGCCGCGGGGCCGCCGCTGCCGGCGGCCGTCGCCGGGCCGGAGGCCGCGCTCACCGTGCCCGTGTCCTTCGCCGCCGGGGATCCGGCCAGGTACACCGCACCGGTGCCCACCAGGGCCAGCGCGGCCGCGCCGCCCACCACGGCGGCGGTCGAACGGCGGCGCCAGCGGCTGCGGCCGCGCCGGTAGCCACCCGCTACCAGGTCGGCCTGCTCGGTGCGAAAGCCTTCACCCGTGCGGGTGAGGGCGTAGAGAAGATCGTCCTCGAACTTGTCCGGTTCGGACATGGGTGTTCACCGTCTCCTTGCGTCACGGGGTGTGGGACGTGCAGGTCGGTTCGGGAGCCGCCGCCGACCTCGGCCGCCGCCCCGGCTCGGCTCGGCGTGCGAGACGGGCGGGACGGGCGGAACGGGCGGAACGGGCTTGACGGGCGACGTCACCGGGAGGCCTCAACGGGAGGCGAGCTCGCCCAGCGAGTCACCGAGCAGGGTGCGCAGCCGGGCCAGCGCCCGGGTGGTACGGGTCCGGACGGCGCCGGAGGACACCCGCATCACCTCGGCCGTCTCCTCGACGCTGCGGTCCTCCCAGAAGCGCAGCACCAGCACGGCGCGGTCCTTGGGCGGCATCCGGCCGAGCGCGTCGAGCAGGGTCAGCCGCAGGCTGCTGTCGGTGTCCTGCCCCGCCGTCTCCGGGAGGTCGTCGGTCGGGCGCTCACCGCTGGAACGGCGGCGCTTCTGGGCGAGGAAGGTGCGCACCATGACGGTGTGGGTGTAGGCCGCCGGGTTGGCGATCCGCTCCCGTCCGCCGGTGAAGGCGCTGCGCCGCCAGAGCACGTACATCCGGCCGAGGGCCTCCTGCACGAGGTCCTCGGCGTAGTGGGTGTCGCCGCTGGTGAGCAGGCAGGCCGAGCGGTACAGGTGGCCGGTACGACCGGCGACGAGTTCCAGGAACTCGGCGTCCTTGGCCTCTCGGCCCGCCCCGATCCACCCCATGTGCGCTGCCCCCCGCGGTCCGTCCTCCCCGACACTTCATCGATGCGGTGGGCGGGCGGCGGTGTTACAGCCGTTGCGGAGCGATTTTCGCGACGCCCGGATCGGTCGGCGGCCGGGCTCGGCGGATCGGTCGACGGCCGGGGCTCGGCGGATCGGTCGACGGACCGGCCGGAGCCGTCAGCGGACGTGTCGGCGGACCCGCCGGCGCACCGGCCGGCCGGTCACTCGGCGGACTTGCGCCGGTGGTCGCGCAGCACCACGCCGCCGCCGATCAGCAGGGCGACCAGCAGCGCGCCGACACCGAGGACGTACGTCGCGGTGCGGCCGTCGCGGTCGGCCTGGGTCTCGCCGAGGCCGACCGGCTGCGGCACGATCGGCGCGGAGGCGAGCTGCACCGGGGCGTCCGGGGTGGCGACCGTCGGCGCGACATCGGGGGCCTTGGTGACGGCCTTGACCGGGTCCACCACGCCCCAGCCGACGAAGACGTCCGGGTCACGCTGGGTGCGCTGGGCGGTCTGCTCGATCCAGGCCCGCACCTGGGCCGGCTTCCAGTTCGGGTGGGCGCCGACCAGCAGCGCGGCGAGCCCGGAGACGTACGGGGCGGCGAAGCTGGTGCCGTTGTCCACGCACTGGCCGCCCCCGGGCACGGTGGACAGCATGTCGACACCGGGCGCGGCGACCTTCACGAAGGAGCCGTACTGGGAGAACGGGGCGCGCTCGTTGTTGCGGTCGGAGGCGCCGACGGCGAGCACGGTCGGGAAGGCGCCCGGGTAGGTGTCGCCCTCCTTGCCGTCGTTCCCGGTGGAGGCGACCACCACGGCGCCGGCCTGCTCGGCGTCCCCGATCGCGGTCTTGAGTTCCAGGTAGCCGCCGAACCGGGCGTCCCCGGCGCCGCGCACGTCCTGGGAGATGTTGATGACCCTGGCCTTGGCGGCGACCGCCTCGCGGATGGCCCTCACCAGCGTGGACACGTCGCCGTTGCCGTCGCTGTCGTTCTGCCGGATCGAGAGGATCTGGGCGTCGGGGGCCAGGCCGACGAAGCCGGTCCGGTCGCTCCTGCGGGCCGCGATGATGCCGGCCACCTTGGTGCCGTGGCCGACCGGGTCCTCGATGGACTTGCCCGGGATCGGTTCCTTGGTGTCCCGGTTGACCAGCAGGTTGGGACCCTCCTGGACCTTGTCGACCGCCGTCGGGGGGTTCTTGTCGAACGCGGGGTCGGTGGCCGGGACCTGGCCGGCCAGCTGCTGGTTGGTCCGGTCGACCCCGGTGTCGATGACCGCGACCTTCACGCCCTTGCCCGTGGTCCGTCCGCCCTGCCACAGCTCGTCCAGCAGCAGGCGCTGCAGCGACCACGGCACGGTCTGCACGTCGGGCGCGTTCTTGGGGCAGTCGCCCGCGGCGGCCAGTCCGGGCCCCCCGTCGGCGTACGCCGGGGCGGCGAGCGGGCCGCCCAGCACCGCGAGCGCGGCCAGTGCCGCGGCCGTCTTCCGGTACCCGCGTCCGGACACCCTGCCACCCCTCATGTCGTCCACCCCTGCCGCGCGCCGAAGGGCGGGTGCCCGGAGTCCGGGTACCCGCCCCCTGTCGTTCCCGTTCGGGAACGCCCGGTCAGTGCTGCCAGAGCTTGGCGTTGCTGTCCTCGGTGGTCCGGTAGCTCTGCGCGGCGTTCTCCAGCGAGGCGGCGATCTGCATGCAGGCCGCGTGCAGGTCGTTGGCGGACGAGTCCCACTTGGCCTGCTGGATGTTGTAGCCCTCCTGGGCCTTGCCCTGCCAGCTCTGGGCGATACGGGTGACGTCCGTCTTCAGATCGCTGAGCAGCTGCTCGATCCGGCCGGCCGAGGCCTTGACCTCCTCGGCGGCGTTGTGGACGGTCTCGAAGTTGACGAGGATGTGGTCGGACACGTTGTCTCCCTTGACGAGGGTGCGGAGCGGCCCGCGATCAGTGACAGGCACCCCGCCGAGCGGCGGTTCGGAACAGACCGGTGATCAGCGCGGGTACGGCGATCAGCCCTGGGTGTCGGCGAACATCGCCTTCTGCTCTTCCTCGGTGCTCGCGTAGTGCTTGGTGGTCTGCTCGATCGCGTGCTTGATCGCGGCCAGCGCTTCCTTGAGCGACGCGATGTCCCCGTTGACCCGGTTCTGCAGGTTCGTGTAGGCGGTCGCCGCCTGCCCCTGCCAGCCACCGACGATCCCCGTGACCGTGCCGTTCAGCTTGACCTTCTCCGCCTCGATCTTGCCGATGGCCTGCTCGATCTTGTCGGCGAAAGCCAGCATCTCCTGAGCCGTCATCATGAACTGACCCTGAGCCATGCTCCACCGTCCCCCATGAGACAACATTACGTACACGGAGGGCCTTGGAAGGCCCGCCCGCCACATCACCCGTGTGATGCCCAGCAGCACTGTAGTCGGCACACGCAGCTCACCCAACACCGAACACTGGGTAGTTAGCCAGACCATGACGCTGCGGCCAATTCCGTTGCCGCGCTTGACCGATCAGGCGTTCTGCGGCTGCGCGGCGCTCTTCGCGGTCAGCCGCGGGCCGGCCGGGACCAGGTCCGACCACTCGTGCGGAACCGGCAACGGCTGGATCCCCTGGTAACCCAACCGCGCCTGGTTGCCGCCGGTTTCGTCCTGCTGCGGCCCCGGCTGCTGACCGGACTGCTGGTCCGGCGCCCCCGGGGTCGGGGTGCCCGGCTGCGGGGTCGGCACCTTCGGGGCGCCGCTCCGGCCGGGCTGCGCGCCCGGTGTCGGAGTGGCGCCGCGGCCGCCGTCGGCATTCGCCGGAACGGCGTAGCGCAGACCGGTCTCGGTGATCAGGAAATCGGTACCCGAGCCGCCGGTGGTGTTGTTCAGCGACCGGTAGAACAGGCCGTGACCCGGGGTCACGTAGGCCGCGCCGGCGCCGTTGTTGTACGGCGCGGGGTACGAAGTCCCGGCCCAGACGCTGCGCCTGGGCGTCCGCCCGTCCTCGGCGACGCCGTCGAAGGTGCTGCACACGACCAGGCGCGCGTCCTGCCGGTCCTGCCAGTTGTTCACCGGCGCACCGGACTTCACCGGCCAGTCGGCCGCCGTGCCGGGCAGCGGGGTCTCGCTGCGCAGCGAGGAGTGGTCCAGCGGGGTCATCTCGTCACTGCGCGGGTTCTTGTCCTGGTCGTACTTGTAGAGCATCTGGTTGGCCGGGTTCTGCCGGATCAACTCCGCCTGGAACGGGGTGACCAGGTAGAGCTGGTCCTTGCCGACCACGTAGTGGCGGTCCTGGTAGTGCACCAGCCGGCCGATCCGGCGGTCGGCCGCGTTCCCCAGCGCCACACTGGAGTTGGGGTTCGCGGTGTCGGCCGCACCCTTGATCTCGGGGAAGGTGACCGGGGTGCCGTTCACCAGGGTGTCCAGCCAGTCGCGCTTCACCCGCTGCGGCACCGCGTTGGGCCCGAAGACCGCGGTGATCAGCGCCTTGCGCTCCTTGTCGTCCGACTGCGGCGAGCCGATCTCGTGCTTGCGGCCCTGCGCGTCGACCAGGTAGACCTTCGCGCCCGAGGCCGCCTGCTGACCCGGCGCCGGGGCCGCGGACACCTGCTGCTCGTCCGCCTGCTGCACCAGCATCAGCTGGTCCGGGCCGAGCATCCGGTCCTTGGCCGTCAGCGCCGCCGCGTCCTGGCCGGACGCCACGAACACCGCCTGGTTGACGGTCTCCTGCTTCTCGTCCGAGCCCGGCCGGTCGCAGACCGCCCACTTCATCGACTGGCTCGCGTTGTCCTTGGTCGGCAACTTGTCCGGCGCGTACGGGATGCCGATGGTCGGGCCGTGGTTGGGGTACCGGTCGAGCACCCCGTCGTCGACCACCACGACCTTGGCCTCGGCCGGCAGCACCAGCCGCGCCGAGGACATGTTGAGCACCTGGTGCAGCCGCTTGGTCCTGCCGTCCGGATCGGTCAGCACCACGTACCGGGTCGTCGACTGCTTGCCCTGGATGATGTTCTTGCCGTCGTCCCACTTCAGCGGGGCACTGGGCTTGAACACCCCCCAGAGCCCGAACCCGGCCACGGCCACCGCGCCGACCAGGATGCTCGGCAACACCGCCTTCACCGGACGCGGCGCGTCCTCGTCGCTCCCGCCGCCGGCGGGCAGCAGGAATGCGCCCACCGTTCGCTTGCGGGCGAAGGTGTACGCGTTCAGCTCGTCCCGGCGCGATGCCATCCTCGTCGTCCCCCTGGTCAGACGTTGTCGGACGTTGTCGGACCGACCTGCCCCGTGGTCCACCCGCCGGGCGCGAACCGGTGCGAACCCTCTACGATGCGGCAGCAGACGGTGAGTACGGTACGGGTACGGTCCGCGAACCAGCCAGCCGGGCTGTGACAACGGATCAGAGAGGGCCGCCGGGGGATGCCAAGCCAGACCGCTCCAGGACGCCGCCGCACCGCGGGCGGCGGGAGACCGCGCCGGTCCGGCCGGGCGCAGCAGGGCGGTCCGGCTGCCGAGGCGGGACCCGCCCGGTCGCAGCCGGGCCCGGGCGGCGGTGGTTCCGTCCAGGTCCGGGTCAATCCCCGACCGGGCCTACTCGGCGGCCGGTTGAAGCTCCAGCAGCTCGTCCTGGTCGAGGTCGCGGCGGCGCTGGTCGCGGTCGGCTGGACGATCAGCCGCCCGGTCGCGGCCGGCTTCGGCGCGGTCGCGCTGGTGCTGCTCGTCCTCGCCGCCGTTCCGGTGCGCGGCCGGACCGTCCCGGAGCTGCTGCGGGTGCGATCCGCCCTCAAGTCCCGCCGCAGGCAGGCCCGTACGGTGCTGCCGCCGGCCGGCACCGACCCGGCGCTGGCGCCGGCACTGGAACTCGAACCGGGACTGCGCACCTGCACCCACGCCACCGAGGCCGAGTTCGGCGGCCGCCCGGTGCGCCGGGAGACCGGCATGGTCGGTGACGGCACCTTCCTCAGCTCGGTGCTGCTCGTCCAGGCCAAGGACCAGCCGCTGCGCCCGGTGCGCACCGCGCTGCCGCTGCCGCTGGACGTCGTCTGCTCGGCGCTCACGGTGGACGACATCACGCTGGAGTCGGTGCAACTGGTCCAGCACACCCAGCCCGCCCCGGCCCCGCACCTGCCCGAGCAGTCGCTGGCCGCCCGTGCCTACCGCGAGCTGCCGGACGGCACCTCCACCCCCGGGCTGCGGCTGACCTGGATCGCCCTCAAGCTCGACCCGGAACGCACCGCGACCGCCGTGCGCGCCCGCGGCGGCGGCGAGGAGGGGGCCCGCAAGGCACTGCAGCGGGTCACCGACCAGCTGGCCGGCCGGCTCAACAGCGCCGGCTTCAACGCGACCGTGCTGGACGAGCGGGAGCTGATCGCCGCCCTGTCCATCTCCGCGTGCGCCAACCCGATCGCGGTGGCCGGCCGGCAGGGCACCGGAAGCGGCGGCGGCACCACCCGCCGCACCCAGGAGGGCAACCGGTTCTGGCGGATCGACGACCGCTGGCACACCACCTACTGGATCTCCCGCTGGCCGCAGCTCAGCCGCCCCGGCGGCTCCCCCGGCCGGATCGCCGCGCCGGACCTGGTCAACCTGATCACCGGCTCCCCGGCCCTGGCCAGCAGCTTCAGCCTGACCGCGGGGCACGGCACCGGCGGCTCGGTGACCGTCAACGGACACCTGCGGGTGACCGGACGCAGCGAGAGCGAGGTCGGCCAGGTCGGCCGCCAGGTGGAGACCAGGGCGCAGAGCGCCGGCCTCGGCCTCGTCCGGCTCGACCTGGAGCAGGCCCCCGGCATGCTCGCCACCCTGCCGCTGGGAGGAGCGTCCTGATGGCGTACCAGAGCTACCCGGCCCTCGGCCAGCAGCCCGGCGCCGAGCAGCGCCGGGTCCGGCCGCGGATCCTGCCCGGCTTCGGGCTGCGCGGCCCGCGCCGGGAGAAGCACGTGCTCGAACCGGCCGACCTCGGCGCGCTGGCCTTCCCGGTCGGCGACGACGGCGTGGTCATCGGCGTCGACCCGCAGGGGCTGGCCGCCGTACTCGGCCTCTTCCGCCCCAGCGCGTACGACCTGGTGCTGGTCGGCGGCATGTGGACAGCTCAGGTCATCGCGCTGCGCGCGGCCGCGATCGGCGCCCGGGTCGTGGTGGAGACCGCCCGCGGACAGCTGTGGGGGCCGATGGCGCAGGCCGCCGGCGGCGGCCAGCCGTGCGTGACGGTCCACCAGGTCGGCCGGCTCGGCCCGCAGGGCGCCTCGGTGGCCTCGCCGGTGCTGGTGGTGCGCGACCTCGGTGCCCGTCCGCCGCGCAGCCGGCTCTCCGCCGCGCCCTGGCAGACCACCCTGACGCTGCTGCCGTACCTGGGCCCGAACGCCGCCCGGGTACTCAACGCGGCCGACCTGGTCGGTGTGCAGCGGATCTCCCCGCAGGAGGCGGAACTGACCGGCCGGGTGCTGTCGCTCCCGCCGGAGGACGTGGCCACGCTGCCCACCCTCGGCGACGACCTCACCCTGTGGGCGACGCGGATGCGGCGTCAGTACGTGCGGGCCGTGGCCGGACAGGCCGAGCAGCAGGTGCTCGGGGGTCCGCGCCGGATGGACTGAGCGGCGGCTCGCCGCACCCGGCGGGCCACCGCGGAACCGAAGCCGCCTTCTACGGGGGTTGCCGTACGGCCTAGTCTTTGATGCGGCAACGGCACCGCTGAACAAGCGGCGGCGAACACGAGGGAGCCAGAGTGAGCAGCGATCGGGACGGCGTCTACGTCGGCGACAACGCGGCGGAGGACGACGACGACTGGTCGGACGCGCCTGATTACACTCCCCCGTCCTGGTACGTGCAGACGGAGGCCCCGGCGGCTCCGACGGCCCCGGCCGCCGCTGCCCCGGCCGTCGTGCCCGCGCCCGGCCCGGGGACGGCGGCGCACCCGACCGCCTCGGTGGCGGAACAGGCTCCGGCCGGGGCTCAGGCCCCGGCCCCGGTCCCGCACCAGGCCCAGGCACCGCTGGCCGCGCCGGAGCTGGCCCCGGCTCCGGCTCCGGCTCCCGTGGTGGAGGCCCCGTCGGCCGTGCCGCCCGCCGCCGAGCCGGCCGCCGCCCCGACGCCCGCACCCGTCGCACCGGTGCCCCCGGCGCCGCCCGTGCAGGCCGAGGCCCGGCACGTCCCGTTCCCGGCGGCCACCCCCGTCCCGGCCCCGGCGCCCGCGCCCGCCCCCGAGCAGCCGCAGGCCGCCGCCCCGGCCTGGCCGACGGCGGAGGCCCTGGCGCAGCAGCCCGCGCCCCAGCCGTACCCGGCACCGGTGGCCCCGGCGCCCGCCGCGACCGCGCAGCCGGCGCAGCCCGTCCCGCCGCAGTCCTACCCGCAGCCCCCTGTGCAGCCGGCCCCGCCGCAGCACGCGCAGCACCCGCAGCCTCCGCTCGGCCCGCAGGACCAGCAGGCCCCCTGGGACCCGCAGGCCGTGTGGGCGACCCAGCAGGCGGCGGCCCCGGCCCAGCAGGCCCCGGCCGTCCAGCAGCAGCCGCTGCCCGCCCCGCAGCCCGGTCCGGTGGACCCGCGCCAGGGCGGCTGGCCGCAGCCCGCCGCGTACCCGCCGCCGGCCCAGTCGCAGGCGGCCCAGCCCCAGCCCGGTCAGTCCCAGCCCGGTCAGCCCGTCCCGCCGCAGCAGGCCCAGCAGCCGGCCTCCGCGCAGCCCTGGCAGCAGCCGCAGGCCCCGCAGCCCGCCGCGTTCCAGCAGCCCGCCGCCCCGCAGCAGACCGCGCACGGCGCACCGCTCGGCTACACCGCCGCCGTCGAGCTGTCCTCGGACCGGCTGCTGCGCAGCCAGCCCAAGCAGCAGCGCCAGCAGCCCCGGTTCCAGTTCGGCGGAAAGGCCGCGGCGGCCGAGAAGTCCCGCAAGCTGGAGATCATCCGCACCCCGGTGATGAGCTGCTACCGGATCGCCGTGATCAGCCTCAAGGGCGGGGTCGGCAAGACCACGACCACCACCGCCCTCGGTGCGACCCTGGCCAGCGAGCGCCAGGACAAGGTGATCGCGATCGATGCCAACCCGGACGCCGGCACCCTGGGCCGCCGGGTGAAGCGCCAGACCGGTGCGACCATCCGCGACCTGGTGACGGCCATCCCGCACCTGCGCAGCTACATGGACATCCGTCAGTTCACCTCGCAGGACCTGAACTCGGGCCTGGAGATCCTGGCGAACGACGTCGACCCGGCGGTCTCCACCACCTTCAACGACTCGGACTACCGCCAGGTCATCGACGTGCTGGGCCGCCAGTACCCGATCATCCTGACCGACTCCGGCACCGGCCTGCTGTACAGCGCGATGCGCGGGGTGCTGGACCTCGCCGACCAGCTGATCATCGTCTCCACCCCCAGCGTGGACGGCGCCTCCAGCGCCTCGACCACCCTGGACTGGCTCTCCGCGCACGGCTACGCGGACCTGGTGCAGCGCAGCATCACGGTGGTCTCCGGGGTGCGCGAGACCAGCAAGATGATCAAGGTCGAGGACATCGTCGCGCACTTCCAGACCCGCTGCCGCGGCGTGGTCGTGGTGCCGTTCGACGAGAGCCTGGCGGCCGGCGCCGAGGTCAACCTCGACATGATGCGGCCCAAGGTCCGCGAGGCCTACTTCGAGCTGGCCACCCTGGTCGGCGAGGACATCGTGCGCGCCCAGCAGGCCGCCGCCCAGCAGTCCGCCTGGCAGCAGCCGCAGGCCCCGCAGCCGCAGCCCCACCAGGGCCAGGCCGCACCGGCCCCGCAGCCCGCCCCCGGTGCGCCGTGGGCGCCGCAGCCCGGCCAGGCACCGCCGCCCCCGCCCGGGTACGGCTACCCGCAGCAGCCGCAGCCCTGGCCGCCGCAGCAGGGCGCCCCGCAGCCGGGCCCCGGCTACGGCTACCCGTCGGGCCAGCCGCCGGTGCCCGCCCCGCCCGCCGAGCCGGACGGCTACCAGCCCCCGCCGCCGGGCTACGGCTACCCGCCGCAGGCACCCCAGCAGTGACGACACGGGAAGGGCCCGCCGATACGGCGGGCCCTTCCGGCGTCCGTGGGGATCAGGCCCCGTCGGTCAGCTCGCGGGCGCGCTTGACGTCGTCGGCCATCCGGTCGAGCAGCGCCTCGATGGAGTCGAACTTCTCCATCCCGCGCAGGTAGGCCAGGAAGTCCACCGCGACGTGCAGCCCGTACAGGTCCAGGCCGACCCGGTCGATGGCGTACGCCTCGACGGTGCGGGCGGTGCCGTCGAAGGTCGGGTTGGTGCCGACCGAGATCGCCGCCGGCATCCGCTCGCCGTCGGCGGTCAGCCAGCCCGCGTACACGCCGTCGGCCGGGATCGCGCTGTGCGGCACGGTCTCGACGTTGGCGGTCGGGAAGCCCAGCTCGCGGCCGCGCTGCGCGCCGCGCACCACCTCGCCCTCGACCCGGTGCGGGCGGCCCAGCACCTCGCCCGCCCCGGCCATGTCCCCGGACTCGACGAGCCGGCGGGTCAGGCTGGACGAGAACGGCTCGCCGTCCCCGGCCGCGCCGCACACCTGCAGGTCGACCACCTCGACCTCGAAGTCGTCCGCCCCGCCCAGCTCGGTGAGCAGCGCGACGTCCCCGGCGGCCCGGTGCCCGAAGCGGAAGTTGGGGCCCTCGATGACGACCCGCGCGCGCAGCGCGTCCACCAGGACCTGCCGGACGAAGGTCTCCGGGGACTCCTTCGAGAACTCGGTGGTGAACGGCAGCACCAGTACCGCGTCCACGCCGAGCTCCGCGATCAGCTCGGCCCGCCGCGGGTGCGGCGCGAGCAGCGGCGGGTGGCTGCCCGGGCGGATCACCTCGCGCGGGTGCGGGTCGAAGGTCACCACGACCGCGGGGAGGCCGAGTTCGCGGGCGCGCTCGACCGCCTGCCCGATGATCAGCTGATGCCCGCGGTGCACCCCGTCGAACGAGCCGATGGTGACGACGCTGCGTCCCCAGTCACCGGGGATCTCCTCCAGGCCACGCCAGCGCTGCACCTGACCGCTCCTTGTTCCGTACGGCGCGTACCCTCTGTACGCTCAAACGCTCAAAACCCGAACCCCTATAGCGTGCCATGCGCCTGCCCCGGCTCAGGCACCGGAATGCGGGTTGAGCGCACCGGCGGCCGCTCGGCCCGCTCGGACGCGGTCCGCTCGGCCTCGGCGGCGGCGTACTGCGGATCCCGCCCGGCCGCCGCCAGGGCCCGCATCCGGGCCAGCCGGGGACCGTCCGGCGCGGCCGGGGCGGCGTCCCGCGGCCACCGGACGAGCAGCCGGGCGAAGGCCGCGGAGCGTCCGGCGCAGCGCACCAGCAGGTCGTCGGCGCCCGGCAGCCCGGGCGTCGTCCTGGCCAGCACCGCGCGGGCCCGGGCGGGATTCTCGGCGGCGCAGTGCTCGGCCAGCCGCTCCACGACGGCGGTCAGCACCGCCGGATCGGTCTCGGTGGCGAGCAGGACGTCCAGCAGCTCGCAGCGCAGCGCGTCCGCCGCCGGGTCGGGCACCGGGACGGACAGCGCCTCGGCGAACGGCCGCCGCACCGCCGCCGTACGGACGGCCAGCGCGACCCCGAGCAGCCCCCGCAGCTCCAGCCGGTCGGCCGGGCCGGCGGCCGCGGCCCGCGCCAGGCGGCGGCCGAGGTAGTCGACCGCGACCGGACCGGCCGCCGCCGGGTGCGCCCGCAGCAGCCGGGCGGCCAGTTCGGCACCCCGCCGGACGGCCGCCGGGGCGGTGGCGTCGGCGAGCACCCGCAGCGTCTCGGCGGTGGCCGCCCCGGGCGCCGCCAGCCGGTCGGCGAGCGCGGCCAGGACGGGCTCAGGGTCGCTCTCCAGCGCCGGGGCGAGCGCGCTCGGGCCGAGGAACGCGTCAACGCCGGCCCGGTACAGGGCGAGCGCGGCCGGAAGGTGCTCGGCCCGGGTCCGCGGGTCGGCGACCAGCAGGGCCAGCGCCGCGCCGTGCAGGCCGGGCTCGTCCTCGCGGGCGAGCAGGGTCAGCGCGGTGAAGCGCAGCAGGTCGGCCCCGGCGCCGGTCGCGTACGGGGCGGTCCGCAGCGCGTGCGCGGCGGCCGCGACGTGCCGCTCGGGCCGCCGGTCGTGGCTCCAGCGGTCCACCGCGCGGCAGAGCGCGGACGGCTCCTCGACGGCGAGCACCGTGAGCAGCGCGTCGGCCCTCGGGTGTGCGGCGTCGGCCAGCGCGTCCGCCAACTCGTCGAGGGCGAGCCAGCGGTGGGCGCGCAGCAGGTCGTGCGCGAGGTCGGCGACGGTGCGGCAGCCGCCGGGGCCGGGGCGGCCCGGCAGGCCGCGTGGGTCGTCGAACCAGGCGCAGAGCAGCGGGAACACGGCAACCGGATCGCTGCGCAGCCGTTCGACCACCGCGGCGAGGAAGCGCCTGCCGGGGCCGTCGGCGGTCACCAGGCGGCGCAGCAGGGCGAGTTCGTCCTCGATCGGCAGGCCGAGGCCGGTCCAGAACGCCGGTCCGAAACGTTCGAGCCCGGTGCCCGGGAGCACCGCCTCCCCGCCGGCCGCACCGCCCTGCGCCGCGGCCCGTTCGGCGATCCGAGCAGCCAACTGGTGCAGCAGTGCCCGGTGTTCGACCGGGTCGGGGCTGGCGGCCAGCCCCGCGGTGAGCAGCCGGCCCGCCCACCAGGAGGGTTCGCTGCCGGGCGGACGCAGGTCCAGCGCGCGCCAGATCCGGTGCAGCCACGGGTCGAGGGCGGGCGCTCCCCAGGTCTCGGCCACCCGGCGCAGCGCGGCGGCGACCGGGCCGATCCGGTGCCGGGGGACGGGTTTCGCCCCGCCGGAACGGCCGGGCCCGGCCGGTGCGTCCACGGGCCCGGGGGGCGTGTCCGCGGCCTCCCCGAGCAGCAGTCGCAGCGCCGCGTCCAGGTCCAGGTGCAGGCCCTGCAGCCAGTCGGCGAACTCCCCGTGGGCGAAGCGGTACCCGGGCCCGGCGGGGACGAACAGGCCCTCGGCGAGCACCGCCCCGGCCCAGCCTCCGTCGACCGGGAACAGCTCCTCGAAGGCGGCCCGGTCCAGCCCGCCCGGCTCGCTGCCGAGCATCCGCCGCGCCGCCTCGTGGACCCGACCGGCCACCGCCGCCGCCAGGCGGCGCACCCGCCGCCGGCGCGGTCCCCCGGGCCGGGCGGTGCCCCGGCGGTGCGCGCCCGGGCGACGCGGCCGGTCGTCCTCGGTCAGCCGCTGGGCCACGCGCAGGCAGCGCAGGTCCAGGAAGGCGCCGAACAGCTCGCCGCGCCGCACCGGCCCGTCGCGCAGCCCCTCGGCCCACAGCTCCCCGGCCAGCCGTACGGCCAGCGGGTGCCGGGCGTCCTCGGCGGCAGCCGGGTGGCCGGGCGGCAGCCCGTACCGGCGGCGCGCCCGTTCCGCGGCCTCGGCCGGCAGCGGGCCGAGCCGGTGCCCGGCCAGGCTCGGCCCGTCCGGGCCGCGGCCGTCCATCCGGACGGTGGGGGCGCTGCTCAGGTCGCCGTCCGGGTGCGGCTGCTCGGGGCGGCCCGCACCTGCGGTGCCGTTCCCCCAGGTCTCGGTCGGCAGCCGCTCCCAGAGTTCCTCGCCGCAGGCGGTCAGCAGCCGCGCCCCGCAGCCGGTCAGCCACTGCCCGGCGCCGCGCAGCCAGTGCGCGTCCAGCCGTGCCGGGGCCTCCTCCGGGCCGTCCAGGACGACCAGCAGCGGCCGCCCCGCGGCCGCGCACAGCGCCGCCACCGGCTCCGGCGCGGGCGCCGGCGTGCCCAGCTCGGCCGCCGCCGCGGCCAGCGCCCGCTCCACCGGTTCGGCGAGCGAGCGGTCCCCGGCGCGCAGGTCGGCGCCGCGCAGCCAGAGGGTGGGCTGCGGGTGGGCGCCGCCGGAGCGGCGCACGGCCAGTGCGGCCAGTTCGGTGGAGCGGCCGCTGCCGGGGGCACCGACCAGCGCGGTGACGGTCGCGGCCGGGTCGTCCCCGGTCAGCCCGTCCGGCCGGTCCACCCGGTCGGCGGCCAGCCCGGCCACCCGTCCCGGTCCGGCCCCGGCGGCCGCCAGCTGGGCCGCGGTCAGTCGCAGCACCCCGGCCAGGTTGAGCGCCGGCCCGTACGCGGGCACGGCCGCCGCGTTGCGGGCCAGCAGCCCGGCCAGCGCCTCGGCGACCTCCACCCGGCCTCCGCCGACCCCCACGGCCGGCAGCGCCCCGCCGTGCCGTGGCCCCCGGACGGCGGGGGTGGCCAGCGCGACCACCGCACCGCTGCGGGCGTCCAGCACCGGCGAGCCGGCCGGCACCGTGACGCCGCCGACCACCGGCACGTCCAGCAGCAGCACCCCACCCAGCCGGTGTCCGCCGTACCCGGCGCCGGTGACCCCGAGCAGTCCGCAGCGCAGCGCGACGGCCCGGCCGTCCTCCCCGGCCAGCGCGGGCAGCAGCACCTCGTGTCCGCCCCCGACGGCGGTCACCGGCAGCGGCGGCACGGGCAGTCCGCCGACCGCGTCGGTGCGCAGCAGCGCCAGCCCGTGCTCGGGCAGCGCCAGGACGGCGTCCGGGCCGAGCACCCGGGTCTGCCCGCCGGGGGTGTGCAGGACGACCCGGTCCAGTCCGGCCACGCTCTCGTGGGCGGTGAGCACCACCCCGCCCTGCGGGTCGGCGACGAACCCTAAGCCGTGCAGCCGCCCGTTGAGATCGCGGATGCGCAGCAGGTACCGCTCCGGATCGCCCTCCGGAAACCCCGACATGACTGCCCCCTCGACCGTCGCCCGCTCACCGTCGGGAGCCTGCCCGCCGGGGCGGCGCCCCGACCGCGCCCACGCCGCTCACCACGGGCGTTCACCTCGTGCGCTCCCTCGTGCGGGTGATCCCCCGCTGCTCGGGTGAAGCGGCCCCGGGAACGGCGGAACCCCCGTCGGGATTCCCGACGGGGGTTCCGGGCAGCCGTGGGAGGCCCGGCGGTAGGAGCCGTCAGCCGACGAAGACCGCGACCGGCTTCGCCTGCCCGGCCTTCTCCTCGACCAGGGCGAGGAAACGCCCGTCCGGTCCGAAGACCGCGATCGGCCCGTCGACGCCCAGCCCGGGCGCCTTGAGCCGGGAGCCGTGCGACAGCTTCTGCGCCGAGGCCTCGTCCAGGTCCCAGCGCGGGAAGGCGGCCGCCGCGGCCTCCGCGATCGGCAGCACCTGCAGCCCTTCGGCGGGCTCGCCGGTGACCGCCGCCTCCAGCTGCTCCAGGGTGTGCGCCGACTCCACCGAGTACGGCCCGACCTTGGTGCGCCGCAGCGCGGTCAGGTGCCCGCCGACGCCCAGCCCGGCGCCCAGGTCGCGGGCCAGCGCCCGGATGTAGGTGCCGGAGGAGCATTCGACGGTCACGTCCAGGTCGATCACCGGCGTGCCGTCCTCGGCGACCGCCGCGCGCTGCGCGTGCACGGTGAAGGAGTGGATGGTGGTCGGCCGCGCCGCGAGCTCGAAGTCCTCGCCCTCGCGCACCCGCGCGTACGAGCGCTTGCCGTCGATCTTGATCGCGCTGACCTTGGACGGCACCTGCATGATCTCGCCGGTGAGCGCCGCGATCCCGGCGTCGATCGCCTCCCGGGTGACGGCGTCGGCCGGGGTCGAGGCGGTGACCTCGCCCTCCCGGTCGTCGGTGACGGTGGTCTGGCCGAGCCGGACGGTCGCCTCGTACGTCTTGGCGGTGAGCATCAGGTGGCCGAGCAGCCGGGTGGCCCGCTCGATCCCGATCACCAGCACGCCGGTGGCCATCGGGTCGAGCGTGCCGGCGTGCCCGACCTTCCGGGTCCCGGCCAGCCACCGCAGTTTGGCGACGACCCCGTGGGAGGTGATGCCCTCGGGCTTGTCGACGATCACCAGGCCGTCGGGGCCGGTGCCTTTGCGCTTCATCGGGTTCTTTCTCTGAAGACGTCGAATGACGTCGGAACAACGTCAGGAGATGATCAACGTACCGGCCGCAGCGCTTCCCGGAACCGTTCGACCACCGCGGCCACGTCCTCCCGGACGCTGAATCCGGCCGCGAACACGTGGCCCCCGCCGCCCAGTTCGGCGCAGGCCGCGGCGACGTCCACCGCGCCCTTCGAACGCGAGGAGCCGCGCAGCGTGCCGTCCGGGTCCTGCTTGAGCACCAGCGCCACCTCGGCCTCGGCCGGGCGGCGCAGGACGTCGATCAGCCCCTCGATCTCCTCGACCGTGACGCTGAACAGCGCCAGGTCCTGGTACGGCACCCAGGTCCACACCAGGCCGAGGCCGCCGGCCGCCTCCGGCTCGTAGACGGCCCGGTCGAGCGCGCCCGCGAGCACCTTCAGGTAGCCGAAGGAGGAGGTGTCCCAGAGCTGCCGGGAGATCAGGTCGTGCCGGATGCCGGTGGCCAGCAGTCGGCCGGCGAGTTCGTGGGTGGCGGGCGTGGTGGCCCGGTACTTGAACGAGCCGGTGTCGGTCGCGACGCCGGTGTAGAGGCAGGTGGCCAGGTCCCGGTCGAGCTCGACGCCGAGCCGACGCAGCAGTTCGTCGACCAGCACGGCGGTGGCCGGCGCGGTCGGGTCGATCAGCTGGTGGGTGCCGAAGCCCGGGTTGGAGGCGTGGTGGTCGAAGACCACCAGGACGGGCGCGGCGAAGGCCTTGGCGTGCAGCAGGCCGAGCCGGCTCTCCGCGGCCACGTCGAAGCAGAGCACCAGCTCGGGCACGTCCGGCACCTCGTCGGCCGGCACGATCAGCTCCTGCCCGGGCAGGAACGCCAGCGACTCGGGCACGATCTGCGGATCGTCGCCGAAGGAGACCCGCACCTGCTTGCCGAGCGCGCGCAGCGCCAGCGCGGCCGCCAGCGAGGAACCCAGTGCGTCGCCGTCCGGGCAGATGTGGCAGATCAGGTCGATCGAACGGGCCCGCCCGATCTCCGCCACCGCCTGCTGCCAGACCAGCTCGAACCCGCTCTCCTCGGCGCGCGGCCCCGGGAGCGCCGCGAGGGCACCCTCCACCGTGCTGGTGGAGGACGCCCCCGTGGTCGTTCCGGCTCGCGAGGCGGCCTGCGCCGGCTCACCCGCCATGACTACTCGTCCTCGTCGTCACGCTCGGACGCCGGGACCCGGTACGGGTCCGCGTCGCCGGCGTAGGTCGCCCCGGCGGCCTGCGTGCGCACCTCGGCGTCGGAGTGCCGGGCCCGGTCGAGCAGGTCGTCGATGTTCCGGGCGTTGTCCGGCAGCGCGTCCGCGACGAAGGTCAGCGTCGGGGTGAAGCGCACCCCGATCTTGCCGACCTCGGAGCGGATCACGCCCTTGGCGCTCTCCAGCGCGGCGGCCGTGGCCTCGCGCTCGGTCTCGTCACCGAAGACGGTGTAGAAGACGGTGGCCTCGCGCAGGTCGCCGGTCACCCGGGTGTCGGTGATGGTCACGAACCCCAGTCGCGGGTCCTTGATCCGCCGTTCCAGGGTCTGGGCGACGACCACCTGGATGCGGTCGGCGAGCTTGCGCGCCCTTGCGGTGTCGGTCACGTTGCCTCCTCGTGCATTGGGCCCGGTACCCGGGTGAGCTGCGCACCCGTCGGGGCCCACGCCCCAAAGTACCGGCCCGCGCCCGGCCTTGCGGGCGCTCTCGGTCCTGATCCGTGTGAGAACGGCGACTTCCGCCGACCGGCTCCACGGCTCTCATTCGTCGTCGTCGTTGTGGTACCGCCGCCTCGCGGAGAGGAGCTGTACCTCGGGGCGGCCGGCGACCAACCGCTCACAGCTGTCCAGGACCTCGGTGATGTACCCGGCCTCGCCGGACACCACCGCCAGACCGATCTCGGCCCGGCGGTGCAGGTCCTGGTTCCCGGTCTCGGCAGCGCACACGCTGTACTTGCGCTGCAGTTCGGCCACGATGGGCCGCACGACCGACCGTTTCTCCTTGAGCGAGTGGACGTCGCCCAGGAGCAGGTCGAAGGTGAGTGTTCCCACGAACATGTATGACAGGTCTCGCCGACCTGGAAGGCCTCGGGGGGCAGCCCGCAACCGGACTGACGCCGCTGCATCTGACTACCCCGGACCCTACACAGCGAGACCGGGGCCGGTCGACGGAAATACCACCCGTCGACCGGCCCCGGACACCACCCGCTTACGCGCGCGGCTTCTCGCGCATCTCGTAGGTCTCGATGACGTCGTCGACCTTGATGTCGTTGAACGACCCGAGCGTGACACCGGCCTCGAAGCCCTCGCGGACCTCGGTCGCGTCGTCCTTGAAGCGGCGCAGACCCTCGATGGTGAGGCTCTCCGCCACGACCTTGCCGTCGCGGATGAGGCGGGCCTTGGCGTTGCGGCGCAGCAGGCCCTCGCGGACCAGCACACCGGCGATGTTGCCGAACTTGGAGGAGCGGAACACCTCGCGGATCTCCGCGGAGCCGAGGCGAACCTCCTCGTACTCCGGCTTGAGCATGCCCTTGAGGGCGTTCTCGATCTCCTCGATCGCCTGGTAGATGACCGAGTAGTACCGGACGTCCACGCCTTCCTTGTCGGCCGCGGCGCGCGCACGACCCTCCGCGCGCACGTTGAAGCCGATGATGATGGCGTCCGAGCCCATCGCCAGGTCCACGTCGGACTCGGTGATGGCACCCACACCGCGGTGCAGGACCCGGAGCTCGACCTCCTCGCCCACGTCCAGCTTGACGAGGGCGTCCTCGAGGGCCTCGACCGAACCGGAGACGTCACCCTTGATGATGAGGTTGAGCTGCTCGATGGAGCCGGCGGCGATGGCCTTGTCCAGGTCCTCCAGGGACACCCGGACCCGACGCTGCGCGAAGGCGGCGTTGCGGTCGCGGGCCGAGCGCTTCTCGGCGATCTGACGGGCGGTGCGGTCCTCGTCGACGACGATGAAGCTGTCGCCGGCGCGGGGCACCGAGGTCAGACCGAGCAGCAGCACCGGGCGGGACGGGCCGGCCTCGGCGAGGCTGTTGCCGTTCTCGTCCAGCATCGCGCGGACACGGCCGTAGGCGTCGCCCACGACGATCGAGTCGCCGACGCGGAGGGTACCGCGCTGCACGAGCACGGTCGCCATGGCGCCGCGGCCCTTGTCCAGGTGCGCCTCGATGGCGATACCCTGCGCGTCCTGCTCGGGGTTGGCCCGCAGGTCGAGCGAGGCGTCCGCGGTCAGGACCACGGCCTCCAGCAGCTGGTCGATGTTGAGACCCTGGCGCGCGGAGATGTCGACGAACATGGTGTCGCCGCCGTACTCCTCGGCCACCAGACCGAACTCGGTCAGCTGACCGCGGACCTTGGTCGGGTCGGCGCCCTCGACGTCGATCTTGTTGACGGCGACCACGATCGGCACACCCGCGGCCTTGGCGTGGTTCAGCGCCTCGACCGTCTGCGGCATGACACCGTCGTTGGCCGCGACCACCAGGATCGCGATGTCGGTGGACTTGGCACCACGGGCACGCATGGCGGAGAACGCCTCGTGACCCGGGGTGTCGAGGAAGGTGATCGGGCGCTCTTCGCCGTTCACCATCGTCGCCACCTGGTAGGCACCGATGTGCTGGGTGATGCCACCGGCCTCGCCGGCCACCACGTTGGACTTGCGGATGGCGTCCAGCAGGCGGGTCTTACCGTGGTCGACGTGACCCATGACGGTGACGACCGGCGGGCGCGGGGCCAGCTGGTCCTCGTCGCCCTCGTTGGCACCGAAGTCGATGTCGAACGACTCCAGCAGCTCGCGGTCCTCGTCGTCCCGGCTCACGATCTCCAGGACGAAGCCCATCTCGTCCGCCAGCAGCTGCAGCGTGGCGTCGGAGACCGACTGGGTCGCGGTGACCATCTCACCGAGGTTGAACATGACGGAGACGAGCGCGGCCGGGTTGGCGTTGATCTTCTCCGCGAAGTCCATCAGCGAGGCGCCGCTCGACAGGCGAACGGTCTGGCCGTTGCCGCGAGGGAGCATCACACCGCCGACGGACGGGGCCTGCATGGCCTCGTACTCCTGGCGCTTCGCCCGCTTCGACTTGCGACCGCGCGCCGGGCGACCGCCCGGGCCACGACCGAAGGCACCCTGCGTGCCACCACGGGCACCCGGGCCACCGGGGCGACCGCCGAAGCCACCGGGACGGGGACCGAAGCCGCCGCCGCCACCCGGGGCACCGCCACCGGGACGCGGACCGCCGAAGCCGCCGCCACCCGCCGGGCGCGAGCC
>NZ_JBHWCL010000167.1:0-21069 GCF_042735125.1 Kitasatospora sp. NPDC059599
CCTCCGAGGAGGGCCGCCACCGCCGTTGCGGTTCTCGTCCGGGTACTACCCCCCGGGCGGGCCGGGCGGGGTGGTCTGGGTCGGCTTGCCGGACGGCTTCCCACCGCCGCCCGGTGTCGTGGTGTCCGTGGGGGTCGGCGGCGGCGTCTGGCAGCCGGGCAGGCCCGGGATCAGACAGGTGTTGGTCGGGTGCGGGGGCTTGGTCTTGGTCGCGGTCGGCTGCGGGTCGCCGGGGCAGTCCACGCCGGGCACGCAGCTCTGGGTCTGGGTCGGCTGCGGCTGGGCGGGCTGCGTCGGCTGCTGGGTCTGCGGCGGGGCCGACGGGCTGTCCGCCGTGGTCGGCGTCTGCACGGGCGTGGCCGTGGACGGCGCACCGGAGGAGTCGACCTCGGTGCCGACCGGCTGCGGGTTCGGGAAGTCCATCTTCTTCTCGTTGGCCAGCGCGACCTTCATGTACCGGGTGAAGACGTCGGTCGGGATGTCACCACCGTGGATGGACGCCTTGCCGCCGGTGCCGTTGAGCGACTGCCGCTCGTGCTTGGACGGGTCCTCGCGCCACATCGCGACGCTGGTCACCAGCTGCGGGGTGTAACCGACCCACCAGGCCGACTTGTTCTGGTCGGTGGTACCGGTCTTGCCCGCCACCGGGCGGCCCAGCGCGAGGGTCTTGGTACCGGTGCCCTTCGCGGCCACGTTCACCAGGACGTCGGTGACGTTGTCGGCGACCGCCGGCTCCAGCGCGACCTTGGGGTCCTTCTTGGCGAAGCCCGGGCGCTCGACGCCGTTCAGCTCGACCTTGGTGACCGAGTACGGCTCGGACTCCTTGCCGCTGGCCGCCAGGGTGCCGTAGGCGGTGGCCATCCGGATCGGGCTGATGGTGGAGGTGCCGAGCGGGAAGGTCGCGGTCTTCGGGTCCGCGAGGCTCTCCTTCCGGACGCCCATCTGCACCGCGATGTCGGCCACGTTCTGGCCGCCGACGTCCTGGTTGAGCTGGACGAACGGCACGTTGTACGAGTACTGCATGGCCTGCCGCAGCGAGACGTAGCCGTGCTTGCTGGCGTCCTCGTTCTTCTGGTGGTACGGCTTGCCGTCGTCACCGATCACCAGCGAGCCGTCCGGCTTGCGGATCTCGGACAGGTCGTCGGCCAGGTAGCGGCTGTCGGCGTTGATCCGCTTCGGCTTGCCGTCGTCGCCCTTCGCGGTCTGCACGCCGACCTGCATCGCGGTCGCCAGCACGAACGGCTTGAAGGTCGAGCCGACCTGGACGCCGGAGGCGTCGGCGTTGTTGTCGAAGTGGCCGTTCTCCACGCCGTCGCCGCCGTAGAGGGCGATGATTGCACCGTCGCCGGGGCGGATGCTGGCGGAGCCGAACTGGATGTTGGTGTCGTTGTCCGGGCGCTTCTGCGGGTCGAGGTTCTCCGCCTTGACGTCGTCGACGGCCTTCTTCAGGGCGTCGACCTTGTCCTTCTCGAAGGTCGTGTAGATCTTCAGACCGCCCTTGTCGATCACCTGCTGGGTGACCGCCTTGTCGGTGTTCATCACGTACTTGTTGGCGGTGTCGACCAGGTAGCTGACCTCACCGTTCATGTTGGAGCTGGGCTTCAGCGGGACCGGGGTCGGGAACTCGGTGCACTTGGCCCGCTCCTCCGGGGTGACGGCCTTGATCTTCACCATGTTGTCGAGGATCCAGGACCACCGCCCTTCGGCCCGCTCCTTGTTGGCCGGGTTGGTGGGGTCGTAGTAGGCCGCACCCTTGAGCAGGCCGGCCAGCATGGCGCTCTGACACAGGTTGAGGTCCTTGGCGTCCACCCCGTAGTACGCCTGGGCGGCGGCCTGGGCCCCGTTCGCGCCGCGACCGAACCAGCTGGTGTTCAGGTAGCCCTTGAGGATCTCTTCCTTCCCCTGCTGCTGGTCGATCTTCAGCGTGATGAAGAACTCCTTCACCTTGCGGCTGATGGTCTGTTCCTGGCTCAGGTAGGCGTTCTTCACGTACTGCTGGGTGATGGTCGAGGCGCCCTGGGTCTCCCCTCCCTTCGCCATGTTGTAGACGGCGCGGAGCATGCCCTTGGGGTCGATGCCGTGGTCGGTGCGGAAGTCCTGGTTCTCCGCGGCGATGACGGCGTTCTGCAGGTTGGGGCTGATGTCCGGGAGCTCGACGATCTGACGGTTCGTCTGGCCCTTGCGGGTCATCTCGGAGCCGTCGGCCCAGTAGTAGATGGTGTTCTGGCCCTGCACCAGCTTGTTCAGCTCGGGGACCTGGGTGGTCTGGTACAGGTAGAACACCAGGCCGACGAAGCAGCCGAAGACCAGCAGGAAGCCGCTCAGCCACTGCTTCCAGGACGGCAGCCAGCGCCGGATCCCGGTCTTGCCGAACCGCGGGTAGTCGATGAAGCGCTTCTTGCCGGGCCCGGCGGCCGCGGCGGACGCCGCGGCGGCACCGCTCCGGCCGCCCCCCTTGCCCTTCTTCTGGGAGGCCTTGCGCATCTCCGCCCGGGTCATCCGGGGTTGCTGAGCGGTCTCCCGAACGCCCTGCGGGCGTCGGCGACCGATCCCGGGCGAGCTCAGCTCGTCCGGATCGGGCCCTCCCCGACGGCCGCCGCCTCCCGGGGGCTGCTGCCCGTCACCGCCCGGGTCGGGCGTCCTTCGCCGTCGATCGCTCATCTTGCAGCCACTCCTCGCCAGGCGTCTCCAGCCTGAAGGCAGGGTTCACGTCGGATGCCCGCAAACCGCCTGACTCCGGAGGTGGTCCTCGTGCACACGCGACAGCGTACGCAGCACGGAAATACAACTAATCGGGCATCATTCGCCAATAACCGCAAAACGGCGACAGATCATTACACGGCCGTTGCCAAGCTCACCCGCGCGTCGGCTTGTGATCACATTCACGCGTGCCCCCCTTGCCCGTTCCCGGGGTCGGGTTTACTGTTCTCGATATATCGAGCCGATACATCGAAGCGGAATACCGCCGGATGCAGCGGCCGGACGGAAGCCGAGAGGGAGGAGGACCGCGACAGTGGGCAGGCGCTCAGGAGTGCTGGAGTTCGCCGTTCTCGGCCTGCTCCACGACGCTCCGATGCACGGCTACGAGCTGCGCAAGCGGCTCAACATCCTGCTCGGCACGTTCCGGGCGCTCTCCTACGGAACGCTCTACCCCTGCTTGAAGAGCCTGGTCGCCCAGGGTTTCCTGGTCGAGGACAACCCGGACGTCGAGTACGTCCCGGCCACCGCGCTCAACGGCAAGCGGTCCAAGATCGTCTACCGGCTCTCGGCCGAGGGGAAGCAGCGCTTCGAGGAGCTGCTCGCCGACTCCGGCCCGGACGCCTGGGAGGACGAGCACTTCGGCGTCCACTTCGCGTTCTTCGGCCAGACCGACCGGGCCGTCCGGATGCGCGTCCTGGAGGGGCGCCGCAGCCGGCTGGAGGAGCGCCTGGAGCGGATGCGCAACTCGCTGGCCCGCGCCCGCGAGCGGTTCGACGACTACACCGTCGAACTCCAGCGGCACGGACTGGAGTCGGTGGAGCGCGAGGTCCGCTGGCTCAACGAGCTGATCGAGACCGAGCGGTCCAACCGCACCGGCCGGACCGGTCCCGCCACCGGCGGCGACTCCGCCGGCGCACCCCACAAGACTTCGGACGGCCGTGGCCAGGAGACCGGGTCCTCGGACCCGTCCGGGCCACCGTACGACCGCCCGGGGCGCTCCGCCCAGGAGCGCTGACACCGCGCCAGCCCTGTGCCGCGCGGCAGGAGTGGGCGCCTCGCGCCCTTACACAGCAGTCATCGAAGATGCAGGACGAGGTGCCGCCGGTCACGGCGGCCCTCATGAGATCACAGGGAGCAACCGGAATGGGTTCGGTTCGCGTAGCCATCGTCGGCGTGGGCAACTGCGCCGCGTCGCTGGTGCAGGGTGTCGAGTACTACAAGGACGCCGACCCGGCCGGCAAGGTCCCCGGCCTGATGCACGTCCAGTTCGGTGACTACCACGTCAGTGACGTGGAGTTCGTCGCCGCCTTCGACGTCGACGCCAAGAAGGTCGGCTTCGACCTGGCCGACGCCATCGGCAACAGCGAGAACAACACCATCAAGATCTGCGACGTGCCGCCGACCGGCGTCACCGTCCAGCGCGGCCACACCCTCGACGGCCTGGGCAAGTACTACCGCCAGACCATCGAGGAGTCGGACGAGGCCCCGGCCGACGTCGTCCAGGTCCTGAAGGACCAGAAGGTCGACGTCCTGGTCTGCTACCTGCCGGTGGGCTCCGAGGCCGCCGCCAAGTTCTACGCCCAGTGCGCCATCGACGCCAAGGTCGCCTTCGTGAACGCCCTGCCGGTGTTCATCGCGGGCACCAAGGAGTGGGCGGACAAGTTCACCGAGGCCGGCGTGCCGATCGTCGGTGACGACATCAAGTCCCAGGTCGGCGCCACCATCACGCACCGCGTGATGGCGAAGCTCTTCGAGGACCGCGGTGTCATCCTCGAGCGCACCATGCAGCTGAACGTCGGCGGCAACATGGACTTCAAGAACATGCTCGAGCGCGAGCGCCTGGAGTCCAAGAAGATCTCCAAGACCCAGGCCGTCACCTCGCAGATCCGCGACCGCGAGCTGGGCGCCAACAACGTCCACATCGGTCCCTCGGACTACGTGGCCTGGCTGGACGACCGCAAGTGGGCCTACGTCCGCCTGGAGGGTCGCGCCTTCGGTGACGTCCCGCTGAACCTGGAGTACAAGCTCGAGGTCTGGGACTCCCCGAACTCCGCAGGTGTCATCATCGACGCCGTGCGCGCCGCCAAGATCGCCAAGGACCGCGGCATCGGCGGCCCGATCCTGTCGGCCTCCTCGTACTTCATGAAGTCCCCGCCGGTCCAGTACTTCGACGACGAGGCCCGCGAGAACGTCGAGAAGTTCATCCGCGGCGAGGTCGAGCGCTGAGCCCAGGGCACCGCGCGGACCGGTCGCTCCGCAGCGGGTCGCACCGTCGGACCCGCGTGCTGAGCGACTGATCCCCCCTGGCTCCGCCGAAGGGCCCACGATCACCGGATCGTGGGCCCTTCGCGTTTTCCCGGCCGATGTTTCACGTGAAACAGCAGCCCGTTCCATGGCACTCTGGGCGGGTGGCGATCACCGAGAACGGCAGCACCCACCAGTCCGCGCACCGCGCCACGCTCCTCGACCTGCTCCGGGGCCGGGACTTCCGGCGGCTGCTGACCGCCCGGGTGCTCTCCCAGCTCTCCGACGGGGTCTTCCAGGTCTCGCTCGCCGCCTACGTGGTCTTCTCCCCCGAGAAGCAGTCCTCCCCCACCGACATCGCCTCGGTGCTGGCCGTGATGCTGCTGCCGTTCTCGGTGATCGGCCCGTTCGCCGGGGTGCTGCTGGACCGCTGGCGCCGACGCCAGGTGCTGTACTACGGCAACCTGGCCCGCTTCGGGCTGGGCCTGGTCACCGGTGCGCTGCTCCTGGCCGAGGCGCCGACCGAGCTGTTCTTCGCCTCGGCCCTGCTGGTCACCGCGCTCAACCGGTTCATCCTCGCCGGTCTGTCCGCCGCCCTGCCCCGGGTGGTGGAGCAGGACCGGCTGGTCACCGCCAACGCGCTCTCCCCCACCCTCGGAACGGTCGCTGCCGCCTCGGGCGGCGGCATCGGCTTCCTGCTGCACCAGGTGATGACGCCCGGACCGAAGGCGGACGCCGCGCTGGTGACGGTCGCCTCGCTGCTCTACTTGTCGGCCGCGCTGGCCGCCCGCCGGATGGACCGCGACCTGCTCGGCCCGGACCAGCACGCCGACCGCCCGGCACTCGGCCAGGCGCTGGTCCGGGCCGCCGTCGAACTCGGCGCCGCGGTGCGCCACCTGGTGCGGGACTGCCGGCCCGCCGTACACGCGCTGGCGGCGGTGACCGCGGCCCGGTTCTGCTACGGCGTGCTGATCGTGGTCGTGGTGATGCTCGCCCGCTACACCTTCAACGACCCGGCCGACAGCGCCGCAGGCCTGGTCAGCCTCGGCCAGGCCGTCGGCCTCTCCGCCGCCGGCTTCTTCGTCGCCGCGGTGGTCAGCCCCTGGTGCACCCGGAAGCTCGGCCTGGCCGGCTGGATGACGGCCTGCCTGATCGCCCCGGTGGTCTTCGTCCCCGCCCTCGGCCTGAGCTTCACGCTGGTGCCCTGCCTGATCGCCGCCCTGCTGCTCGGGGTGGTCACCCAGGGCACCAAGATCTGCGCCGACACCGTGGTCCAGGAGTCGGTCGAGGACGAGTTCCGCGGCCGGGTCTTCGCCATCTACGACGTGCTGTTCAACGTCGCCTTCGTGGCCGCCGCCATGGTCACCGCCCTGGTGCTGCCGCTGTCCGGCCGCTCCGGCGCGGTGGTCGTCGGCGTCGCCGCGGTGTACGCCCTCACCGCGGTCCTCTACCTGCGCGCCGCCCGCCGCCGCCCGATCCCCTGACCGGTCCTCCACGAATCCCCCCGGACTCGGGACCGGTGGCGTCCGACCGAGTCGCTAAGGTGTCAGACCTGTCGGAACGACAGCACTCTGTCTCGGGGGACGAACTGATGAGCACACCGCCCAACCAGTACGGGCCGCCACCGCCGGTTCCGGCGGGGCCGCACGCCGCACCGCCGTACGGTGCGCCCGTTCCCCCGCCGGCCGCGCCGTACGGACCGCCGCCCGGTTACGGGCAGGCACCCGTCCCCGGACAGGTGCCGCAGCCCGCCCCGGGCGGCTACGGAGCGCCGCCGTCGTACGGGCAGCAGCCGTACGGGCACCAGCCCTACGGACAGCAGCCGCCCGCCGGGGCGTACGGCTACCCGCAGCCCGCCGCTCCGGCACCGACGGCGCCGCCCGCCAAGAAGAGCGGCATCTCCAAGCTGAAGATGGTCGGACTGGCCGGCGGCGGCCTGGCCCTGGCGGTCGGGTACTTCGTGGCCGGGCCGAGCGTCAGCAGCGCCAAGCCGGGCGACTGTGTGCGGGCGAGTGGCTCCCGCGACGTCGAAATCGTCAAGTGCACTGATTCCAAAGCGAATTACCGCGTACTGTCGAAGTTCGAAGGCACCACCGACGTGAACCGCTGCAAGCAGACGCCGCAGACCACGAGCGCCGTCTCGGGCAAGAGCGGCCGCCGCTGGAACAAGAAGCGGTACGTGCTCTGCCTCGGTCCGATGGCGCCCGCCACCACCGGTGTCCCGCCGGTGAAGAAGTCCTGAACTCTTCCACCACTCCGTCCCCGGGGGACCAACTTGTCCGTTCCACCTCCGCCCCAGATGCCGTACGGTCCGCCGCCCGGCGACGGCAACCCGTACTCCTCCGGCGCCTACGGCGCTCCGCCCCCGCCGCCCGGCCAGCCCGGCTACGGCTACCCGAGCGCCCCGCCGCCGGAACAGCCGTACGGCTACCAGCAGCCCGCGCCCAACTACGGCTACGGGTACCCGCCACAGGGCCCGACGGACGGCCTGACCTGCCGGTTCTGCGGCGGCTACCCGGCGGTGAACGCCACCGTCCGCGGCCACCAGGGCCTGATCGTGGCCTACCGGATGCTGCGGATGTCCGGCCCGTTCTGCCGCACCTGCGGCACTGCCACCGTGCGCGACATGTCCGCCCGGACACTGGTCCAGGGCTGGTGGAGCCTGATCTCGTGGCTGCTGACCCCGATCACGCTGCTGCTGAACCTCGGCCCGCACAACCGCATCAGCCGGCTGCAGCCGCCCGTCCCGGGCAGCCACGGCCCGCAGCTCGACCCGGGCGTGCCGCTGGCCCGCCGCCCGCACATGGCGATGCTGCTGGTGCCGGTCTCGCTCGCGGTCACCGTCGTCCTCGCCGCCACCGGGGTGCTCGGCCCGTCGAAGAACGACGACCCGAGCAACCCGATCACCGCGGCGCCGTCGCCGTCCCCGTCGGCGTTCACCTTCACGCCCTCGCCGCCGCCGGCCTTCCCCTCGCCGACCTTCACGATGCCGGTGCTGCCGAGCATCACCCTGCCGCCGATCACCACCCCGACCGACGACGCGGACAGCGTGGACACGGCCAAGGCGGGCGACTGCCTGCGCAACGAGAACGGCCCCGCCGGTGAGACCACCGACACCCACCCGAAGGTCTCGGTGCTGCCCTGCACCGACACCAAGGCGCAGTACAAGGTGATCTACAAGTACCCCGCCACGTCCGACGAGAAGGTCTGCGAGAAGCAGCCCAAGTCGGACAGCTGGTACACCCGCACCTACACCAACTTCCCGTCCCTGAACTACGTGCTCTGCCTGAAGAAGCTCAAGTAGCCCGCCGCACGCGCGAGGGGTGGCCCCGGCCGAGTGCCGGGACCACCCCTCGCGTCGTGTCGGGAACCGGAGCCAGCGTCAGCCCTGCTGCCCGGCCCACCAGGCGCGCAGCGCCGCGACCGCCTCGTCGTGCTCCATCGGGCCGTGCTCCAGGCGGAGTTCGAGCATGTGCTTGTACGCCCTGCCGACCGACGGACCGGGCTTGAGGGCGAGCAGCTCCATGATCTGGTTGCCGTCCAGCGCCGGGCGGACGGCGTCCAGCTCCTCCTGCTCCTTCAGCTCGGCGATCCGCGTCTCCAGACCGTCGTAGGTGCGGGAGAGCGTGGCCGCCTTCTTCTTGTTGCGGGTGGTGCAGTCGGAGCGGGTCAGCTTGTGCAGGCGCTCCAGCAGCGGCCCGGCGTCGGTGACGTAGCGGCGCACCGCGGAGTCGGTCCACTCGCCGCCGCCGTAGCCGTGGAAGCGCAGGTGCAGCTCGACCAGGCGCGAGACGTCCTCGGTGAGCTCCTTGGAGTACTTGAGCTCCCGCATCCGCTTGCGGGTCATCTTGGCCCCCACCACCTCGTGGTGGTGGAAGGAGACCCGGCCGTCCGACTCGAAGCGGCGGGTGCGCGGCTTGCCGATGTCGTGCAGCAGCGAGGCCAGCCGCAGGGTGAGGTCCGGGCCGTCCTGCTCCAGCGCGACGGCCTGCTCCAGGACGGTCAGCGAGTGCTCGTAGACGTCCTTGTGCCGGTGGTGCTCGTCGCGCTCCAGCCGCAGCGCGGGCAGCTCGGGCAGCACGTACCCGGCCAGGCCGGTGTCGACCAGCAGCCGCAGGCCCTTCACCGGGTGCTTGGCCAGCAGCAGCTTGTTGAGCTCGGCCTGGACCCGCTCGGCCGAGACGATGGTGATCCGCTCCGCCATCGCGGACATCGCGGCGACCACCTCGGGCGCCGGGTCGAAGTCGAGCTGGGCGGCGAAGCGGGCGGCCCGCATCATCCGCAGCGGGTCGTCGGAGAAGGACTCCTCCGGGGTGGCGGGGGTGCGCAGCACCCGGGCCTCCAGGTCCTCCAGGCCGCCGTGCGGGTCGACGAAGCCGCGGCCCGGCAGGTCGACGGCCATCGCGTTGACCGTGAAGTCCCGGCGGACCAGGTCCTCCTCGATGGTCTCGCCGTAGGTCACCTCGGGCTTGCGGGAGGTGCGGTCGTAGGCCTCGGAGCGGTAGGTGGTGATCTCGATCAGGAAGGAGCCCTCGGGGGTGTCCTTGCGGGCACCGACGGTACCGAAGGCGATGCCGACGTCCCAGACCGCGTCCGCCCAGCCCTTGACCAGCTTGAGCACCTGCTGCGGGCGGGCGTCGGTGGTGAAGTCCAGGTCGTTGCCGAGCCGGCCGAGCAGCGCGTCCCGGACCGAGCCGCCGACCAGCGCCAGCCGGTGACCGGCCGCCTCGAAGCGGCGGGCGATCTCGTCGGCGACCGGCGACACCCGCAGCAGCTCTTGCAGCCCCAGGGTCTGGGCCTCGCTCAGGCCTGGGACGGCCCGGGCGGCGGTGCTGGGACGGTCGGTGCGCGTGGTGGGCTCATTGGCAGTGGACACGGCTCACAAGGGTACGTGCCCCGGCAGGTCAACCGCCCGCGCGTTTTGGGCGTCTCACCCCACAGCCCGCAACACTGCACCGCAGGCTGCATCGTTACCATGCCGGTGGACGAGTCTCGGGCACCGGACAGGGGATGCGGTGCCGCGTGCCGCCACGGCCCGCGGAACTCCTGCGCCGGCGGTGCGGCGACGGCGTCGGGCGAACGCTCCCGAGCGTCGAGAATGGCAAGAGCTCCAATCGAGGGACGTCGGGCGCGACCGCGCCGGACGGGACGAACAGCATCAGCAGCAAACGATCGAGAACGGCGAGGGCGAAGCGAGTGAGCGAGCCGGCACGGCACTCGGGCCTGGGGGCGCACCGACAGCCTGGACGGGCCGAACGCCCCACCGGGGGACGTCATCCGGTCCGCCGGGCGGGCCTGCGCCTCGCCGCCGCCTGCGCGGCCGCCCTGACCTTCTTCACGGCCGCCCCGGCCGGCGCGCTGCCGGCCGGCGGCAACCCCCGGCCGGCCGCGGACTCCACCGCCTCGGCCGAGTACCCGGTGGTCCTGAGCATCGAGTCGCTGGCCCCGCAGGTGGCCGTGCCCAACGGCACCGTGACGATCACGGGGCACGTCACCAACGCCGGCAAGTCGGCGCTGAAGGGCGCCCACGCCGCCGTCCGCAAGCCGTACTCCGGCAAGCCGCTGGACCGGCGCAGCGACCTGGCGAACGTGGCCGGCCGCACGACGCCGATCGGCACCGACGGCGTGGAGCTGGACAGCCCCCAGTACGCGCTGCCCGAGCTGAACCCCGGCCAGACCCTGCCGTACACGCTGAGCGTCGCGGTGAACGACCTCGGGCTGTCCTCCAGCGGGGTGTACGAGCTCGCGGTGGACGCCTGGGGCTCGACCGCCGACAACTCGCACGACCGGGCCCTGGGCATCGCCCGGAGCTTCCTGCCGTACAACCCGGGCGGCGCCGAGGCGCAGCCGACGAAGGTCGCCACGCTCTGGCCGCTGGTGCACGCGCCGGTGCTGGCCGCGCAGACCGTCGCCGACACCGGCGACCAGTCCACCTCGGTGCTGCGTGACGACAGCCTGGCCGCCGAGTTCGCCCCCGGCGGGCGGCTGTACGAGCTGGTCGACACCGGTTCCAAGCTGCCCGGCCTGACCTGGGTGATCGACCCGGACCTGGTGGACGCCGCGTTCGCGATGGCCAAGCCCTACCGGGTGCAGAACCCGGGCACCGAGTCCGCGGGCAAGCCGGCCAGGGACGACAACACCGTCCCGGGCACCGGCACGGCCGCCGCCACCGCCTGGCTGGACAAGCTGCGGGCCGCCGTCGCCAAGCCGGACAGCCAGGTGGTCGCGCTGCCCTACGCCGACCCGGACCTCGCCTCGATCGCGCACAACGGGGCCGACCTGCCCGGCATGTCGACCGCGCTCAACAAGGCCGCGACGGCCGGCCGGCTGACCGTCGAGGGCCGGCTCTCCGTGGACACCCGCTCCGACGTCGCCTGGCCCTACCAGGGCTACGTCGACCAGCGGATCACCGGCCTCGCCCAGCAGGCCGGCAGCGGGCTGGTGCTCGCCAACGGGGCGAGCATGCCGGAGCCGGACTCGCTGAACTACACCCCGAGCGCGGTGCGCCCGATCGGCAACGGGCAGAGCGCGGTGGTCGCCGACGAGACGGTCTCCGGGCTGTTCCAGCAGGACCTGAGCTCCGCGAAGGACCAGACCGACGCGACCCAGCGCTTCCTCGCCGAGACCTTCGCGATCACCCACGAGCAGCCGCAGAACCAGCGCGGCCTGCTGGTCATGCCGCCGCGCGAGCTGAGCGTCAACACCGCCAAGGTGCTGGCGAACGCCCTGCAGGCGGCGGCCGGCAAGTGGATCGCCCCGACCAAGCTGGACGGGGTGGCCCAGTCCTCGCCCGACCCGAAGGCCAACACCGGCGTCCCGGCCGCGGCCGACTACCCGACCCAGGCCCGCGCCTCGGAGCTGTCGGCGGCCGACCTCAGCGGCACCGACCGCATCCAGTACGACCTGGACACCCTGATGCGGGTGCTCACCCTGCCGCAGCGGGTGCGCGGCCCGTTCAACGCCGCCATGGCCCGCTCGCTGTCCACCGAGTGGCGCACCCGGGCACCGGCCGGCGGCGCCTACCGGCAGGGCGTCAAGATGTACCTGCAGGAGCTGACCAAGGCCGTCCAGGTGCCGCCGAAGCGCGTGGTCACCCTGGCCGGCGACACCGGCCAGCTGCAGGTCAGCGTCCGCAACGACCTGACCCAGACGGTCACCAACCTGAAGCTGGTGCTCACCTCGACCCAGCCGAACAGGCTGCGGGTGAGCAAGGAGGAGGAACTGGTCCTCCCGGCCTCGCAGAGCGCCACCCTCCGCTTCCAGGCCGAGGCGCACAACAACGGGCCGGTCAACATGACCGCCCAGCTGTGGACCACCGGCCCCAACCCGCGGGCGTACGGCGAGGCCCAGACCTTCAGGGTCGAGGTCACCTCGGTGACCAACGGCGTGCTGTACGTGTTCGCGGGCGCCGGCCTCCTGCTGCTGCTGGCCGCGCTGCGCTTCATGCGCCAGCGCAAGCGCCGGGACGGCCGGCCGCACGAGGACGGCGACCAGCCGGTCGGGGACGCCCCGCAGGCGGACGGCGGGGCCGTCGCGGAGCCGGAGGCGGACGGGGCCGACGGGACGCCCGGGGACAGCGGGTCCGGCGGGTCCGGGCCGGCGGACGACTCCGCTGGTGACGGTCCCGCGCAGACACCGCGCGGCAGCAGCCCGGATGGCCGGGATAGGGCCGCCAGTGATGAGAAGGTTGGTCCTTGATACCGCCGACCCCCCGTGACGCCGGGCCGGCCTCCCCCACGACAGCGAAGAGGTGACATGACCGGGCGCAGCGAGGAGCGGCCGCCGGGCCGCGGTGAGAGCCGGCCGGGTGCCGAGTCGCCGTCCGGCGACTGGTACGTGGCCGACACCTACGCCCAGGACCCGTACGCGGCCGACGCGTACGGGACCCCGCAGGACGGCCAGGACCCGTACGGCCTGCGGGCCGGGCGACCCGCCGGGCCGGAGCAGCAGGCCGCCGCGTACGACGTGCCGCCGCAGCTGCCGCCGCAGGGCGGCGGCTACCCGATGCCGGTGCCGCCGACCCCGTACCCGGCGGCGGAGCAGTTCTCGCCCCCGGTGCCGCCGACGCAGCCCGGCTGGGACACCCCGCCGCAGGCCGGTTGGCAGCCGGAGCAGCCCGCGGCCCCGGCTCCGGCCGGCGGCCGGTGGGGCGGTGCCGAGCAGTCGCAGCCACAGCAGCCACAGCAGCCGCAGCAGTGGGAGCCGGGCCCGGCGCACTCCGCCTGGGACAGCGAGACCACCGAGTACGTCGGGGTGGACGCGCTGTTCGGTGGCCGGCAGGCGCAGGCCGCGGCCCCACCGCCGGTCCCGCAGCCCGCCCCGGCCCCGCAGACCGCCCAGCCGGGCACCCCGGGGGCCGTGCCGCCCGGCGCGCAGGCCGGTCCCGCGCCGTACCCGCCGGTGGTCGGCTACCCGGGGCAGCCGCAGCACGGCGGTCCGGGCGGGCAGCGCCCCTTCGTGCCGCCGATCGAGTTCGACCCGCCGCTCTCCGAGGA
Organism: Kitasatospora sp. NPDC059599; assembly: GCF_042735125.1. Taxonomy (NCBI): domain Bacteria; kingdom Bacillati; phylum Actinomycetota; class Actinomycetes; order Kitasatosporales; family Streptomycetaceae; genus Kitasatospora; species Kitasatospora sp. NPDC059599. Next base: position 13,440 of record NZ_JBHWCL010000167.1, read on the forward strand.
GGAGGCCACCATGCAGGTGGCCGCCGTCGCGGTGCCCCCGGCGGTCGAGCCGCTGGCGGATCTCGCCGAGGAGCACGCCGCGCAGCCGCAGCCCGCGGAAGCCCCGGCGGCCGGCGGGGGCGGCAAGGTCGCCAGCCTGCTGAACTCCAGCGCGATCATGGCGGCTGGCACCCTGGTCTCCCGCGGCACCGGCTTCGTCCGGACCATGGTGATCACCCTGGCCATCGGCGTCGGCGTGATGGGTGACTCGTACAACGCGGCGAACACCCTGCCGACCCTGCTGTACATCCTGATCGGCGGCGGCGCGCTGAACGCGGTCTTCGTGCCGCAGCTGGTGCGCAGCATGAAGAACGACGAGGACGGCGGCACCGCGTACGCCAGCCGGCTGCTCACCCTGGTGATGGTCGGGCTCGGCGGCGTGGTGTTCCTGGCGGTGCTCGGCGCACCGGTGCTGGTCCAGCTGATCGCCCACCCGATGATGTCCAACCCGGAGCGGGCCGACACCACGGTGGCGCTGGCCCGCTACTGCCTGCCCACGATCTTCTTCATGGGCATCCACGTGGTGATGGGCCAGATCCTCAACGCCCGCGGCCGGTTCGGCGCGATGATGTGGACCCCGGTCCTGAACAACATCGTGGTGATCTTCACCTTCGCCGCCTACATCTGGGTCTACGGCGGGTTCGGCACCACCCACGTCACCCCGGAGGCCGTCTCGCCCGAGGGCGTCCGGCTGCTCGGCCTCGGCACCCTGATCGGCCTGGTCGTCCAGTCGCTGGCGATGATCCCGTACCTGCGGGCGGCCGAGTTCCGCTTCCGGCCCCGCTTCGACTGGCGCGGCCACGGCCTGGGCAAGGCCGCCCGGCTGGCCAAGTGGACGTTCTTCTTCGTGCTCGCCAACCAGGCCGGCTACCTGGTGATCACCCAGCTGTCGACCAACGCCGGCGACGCCGCCGCGGCGGCCGGCCACACCGGCGTCGGCCTGGCCGCGTTCTCCAACGCCCTGCTGATCTGGCAGCTCCCGCAGGCCGTGATCACCGTCTCGATCATGAGCGCGGTGCTCCCCCGGCTCTCCCGGGCGGCCGCCGACGACGACGCCGGAGCCGTCCGCGACGACATCTCCTACGGTCTGCGCACCACCGCGGTGGCGGTCGTCCCGGGCGCGTTCGTGTTCCTGTCGCTCGGTCCGGTGATCGGCCGTTCGATCTACGCGGTCGGCGGCAACCAGTCCGTCCTGAACGACGCCACCAACGTCGGGCTGATGCTCTCCGCCTTCGCCCTGGGCCTGATCCCGTACTCGGCCCAGTACGTGATGCTGCGCGGCTTCTACGCCTACGAGGACACCCGGACCCCGTTCTCCAACACCGTCTGGGTCGCCGTCTGCCAGGCGACCTTCTCGGTGCTGTGCTGGCTGCTGCTGCCCGCGCAGTGGACGGTGATCGGCATGGCCTTCGGTTACGGGTTCGCCTACGCCATCGGGGTGATGGTGGCCGTGCCGAAGCTGAAGAAGAAGATCGGCGGGCTGGACACCAAGCGGATCGGCAGGACGTACAGCCGGCTGGCCGCCGCCTGCGTCCCGGCCGCGCTGGTGGGCCTCGGCGCCAGTCTGGCGGTCCAGCAGGTGCTCAGCGGCTGGCTGGGGAGCATCGCCTCCCTGGTCGTGGCCGGCGGCCTGCAGCTGGGGGTCTTCGTGCTCATCGCGAAGCGCCTGCGGATCGAGGAACTGAACGCCATGCTGGGCATGGTCCGCGGCCGACTGGGCCGCTGACCGTCGCTTCGACGGCCGGACGAGCGGGCGCCCTGACCGGGCGTCAACCGGAGCGAACAGCTCCGCCGCTCGTCCGGCCTACTGCTGGGCCGCCGGCCGAGCCGGTGCAACCCGGCGGCGAGGTGGCGACCCGGTGTCCTATCTGCACCACATCTCTCCACCGGTGGGCAACCGAGCGGGGCCCTCAGAGGTCGTACCCGGGGGAGAAGAGTGGGCACAATTGTCCTGGAGCACGGGGCCGCCAAACCCCCGGACTCCAGCGACTCTCTCAGCCGGGGCGACACAAGGGGAGGCAGGACCACGGTGGCTGATGGCACCAAGGCGGTCGTCGACACGTCGGCAGCTGACACGGCGGCGGACGAAGCCGCGCTGGCCGCGGCGATCGACGGGCTCGCCGTCGCGAAGGACGCCGACGGGCGCGCCTCCGCCGGCGGCGGCAAGGGCGCCTCCACCGCTGCCGCCGTTCCCGGGCGCACCGCCGGTGACGTCGACGGGGACACCCACGACGGCCCCGACGGGGGATCCGGGAGCTCCACCGACTCCGGTGACCCCGGTGGCTCCGACCACTCGGACGACTCGGACGCGGACCGCGACCCGGACGGTCCGCGGACCGCCGGCCCGGCGGTCTCCGTCAGCGAGGAGACCTCGGAGATCACCGCGCCGCTCTCGGTCCAGGAGATCGCCGCCGAACTGGCCGCCGGCGCAGCGGGGAAGAAACCCGCCCCCGCGCAGGCCCCCGCGAAGCGCCGTCCCACCGACCCGCAGCCCACGGTCGACCCGCGCGACACCGCCACCCTCCCGCGCACCCTTCCCGCCCCGCAGCGCCGCAGCGGCGACATGATCGGCCACCGGTACCTGCTGGAGGAGTGCATCTCCCAGACGGACACCTTCAGCAGCTGGCGCGCCGTCGACGAGAAGCTGCGCCGGGCCGTCGGCGTCCACCTGATGGCCTCCGGCCACCAGCGGGCCCGCAAGGTGCTGGCCGCGGCCAAGTCCGCCGCCCTGCTCGGCGACCCGCGCTTCGTCCAGGTCCTGGACGCCGTCCAGGAGGGCGAGCTGGTCTACGTCGTGCGGGAGTGGCTGCCGCACTCCTCCGACCTGGCCAAGCTGCTCGCGGACGGCCCGCTGGAGCCGCACGAGGCGTACCAGATGGTCCGCCAGGTCGCCGACGCGGTCGCGGCCGCCCACCGGCGCGGCCAGGCCCACCTGCGGCTCACCCCGCGCTGCGTGCTGCGCACCGACAGCGGCCAGTACCGGATCAACGGCATCGCGGTGGACGCCGCCCTGCGCGGGCTGCCCGTCGAGGGGACCACCGAGGACGCCCAGCGCTCCGACACCCGTGCGATCGGCGCCCTGCTGTTCGCCGCGCTCACCCACCGCTGGCCGTACCCCGAGGACCGCTACGACCTCCGGGGCCTCCCGAAGGGCCTCCAGAACGTCGCGCCGGACCAGGTCCGCGCCGGCGTCCACAAGGGCCTGTCCGAGCTCGCGGCGCGCGCCCTGTTCGACCACCCGCCGCACCACGCCGAGCCGATCACCACCCCGGAGGAGCTGGTCCGGGCGATCGCACAGCTGCCCCGGATCCGCCGGCCCGAGCCGGAGCTGCCCGCCTACCCGGCGCCGCCCCGGCACAACACCCACGCCCTGCCGACGGCCCCCAACCCGACCCGGGTCGCCGACACGACCGTCGCGCCGCTGCCCGCCTCCTCCCGCCCGGCCTCGACCCGGCGCGCCCGGCGGCGGCTGCGGCGGGTGGCCAAGGCCACCGCCTGGACCGTCGCCCTGGGCGCCATCGGCGTCGCCTCCTGGCAGTTCGTCGACAACCTGCGCAACAACAACAACGGCGCCGTCGCCTCCCCGCTGCCCTCGGCCAGCAGCGCCGCGCCGACCACCCCGCACCCGACGACGCACACGCCGGTGCCGATCGCGATCAAGGAAGCGCAGTCGTACAACCCGCTGGGCGACGGGCCGGAGGGCACCGAGAGCATCGGGAAGTCCATCGACGGCGACCCGAACACCGCCTGGACCACCGGCTGGTACTACGACCAGTTCGGCCCCAAGGCGCCCGCCCTGAAGCCGGGCACCGGCCTGCTGATCGACCTCGGCTCGCCGCAGTCGGTCTCCGCGGTGAACGTCCAGTTCAGCGGCGGCGAGCAGGCCGCGGAACTCCGCCTGCCCACCCCGGCCGCCGCCGCCAACCCGATGGCGGCCAAGCCGGACGGCTTCACCGTCGTCGGCAAGAAGAGCGGGACCAACGTCGAATACACCCTCGACAACCCGGTCACCACCCGCTACCTCTTGATCTGGCTGACCAGCCTGACCAAGGATTCCGACAGCAAGTTCCGCGGCCACGTCGCCGAGGTCAAGGTCTCCGGCTGACCCGACGGCCGGGGCCGCCGTCGGGCGGCAAGCGGACACGGCGAGGACGAAGGGGTGGCGGTGAGGGACAGCGTGGACCGGACGGACGACGACGCGGCGCTGCTCGCCCGGCACGTGGCGGGCGACCGGGAGGCCTTCGGCCTGCTGGTGAACCGCCACCGCGACCGGCTCTGGGCGGTCGCCCTGCGTACCCTGGGCGACCGCGAGGAGGCCGCCGACGCGCTCCAGGACGCCCTGGTCTCCGCGTTCCGCGCCGCCGCCGGCTTCCAGGGCCGCTCGGCCGTCACCACCTGGCTGCACCGGATCGTGGTCAACGCCTGCCTGGACCGCGCCCGCCGCAGTGCCACCCGCCGCACCACGCCGCTCGACGAGGACCCGCAGCGGCTCGACACCCTGGTCGGCGCCGCCGAGCCGGCCGACTCCCCGGTGGTCCGCGCCGAGCTGCACCGCGAGGTGACCGCGGCCCTCGACGAACTGCCCGTCGAGCAGCGGGCCGCGCTGGTCCTGGTCGACATGCAGGGCTACCCGGTCGCCGAGGCCGCCGAGCTGCTGGGCGTCCCCGTGGGCACCGTGAAGAGCCGCTGCGCACGCGGCCGGGCCCGGCTGCTCCCCCTGGTGCGGCACCTGCGCGAGAACGACGACGGGCCGGATGTTTCACGTGAAACACCGGGCGCCCCGGGTTCGGCCCCACCACGGCGGGGCACCCCGGGGAACCCGACGGCGCCCCGCACCGTCACAGGGACGAGCCCGAACACCGGTCGGACGGTTCTGGAAGGAGACGCGAGCACACGATGACCGCCCCCCTCCCCTCCCCCGACCCCACGGGGGACCACCCCCCGGTCGAGCAGCTCGCCGACCTCGCCGAGGGACTGGTCGAGTCCCCCGGGGCCGTCACGGCGCTGCGCCGGCACCTGGACGGCTGCGCCGAGTGCCGGGATACCGTCGACGCCCTCGTCGAGGTCCAGGCGCTGCTCGGCGACGTGGAGACCCCGCCGATGCCCGCCGACGTCGCCGCCCGGCTGGACGCCGCGCTGGCGCAGGCCGCCGCCGGGGACGGCTCCCCGGAGGCCGCCGGATCGTCCGGGAGCGCCCCCGGGGACGACCGCGCGCCCGGGCACCGGCCGCAGCCGGCCCCGGCCGCCGAACGTCGGGCCGCCACCCCGGCCCCGCCCGCGCGGGCCGCCTCGGGGGCCTCCGCGCCGCCCGCACGGCCCTCCGGCGCCACCGGTCCGGGCCGCTCCCGCCGTCGGCGGTTCGCCCTGCTGCTCGGCACCGCGGCCGCCCTGGCCGCCCTCGGCCTCGGCGGGGCCCTGCTCCTGAACCCCGACGACAACTCCGGCGGCCCCTCGGTCACCGCGGGCGCCCCGGCGGGCACCGCCGCCGCCGACCAGAGCGCCCGCACCCCGCACACCGCGAGCACCGGAGCCACCTACCGCGCCGACGAACTCGCCACCCAGGTGCAGCAGCTGCTGGCCCGCTCGGAGACCCCGCCGGGGTTGCGCCCGACCGGGCAGGCCAAGCCCCAAAGCGTGCTGCCCGCCGAGGGCGCCCGCCCGGAACCGTCCGCCTCGGCCTCCCCGGCCGCCTCCCCGCCGCCCTCGCCGTCCTGCCCGGCCCCGGCCCCCGGCACCCCGCTGGCCACCGACCGGGGCAGCTACGACGGCGCCCCGGTCGACGTCCTGGTCTACCCGGTGCCCGGCCGGGTGGACCTCGTGGACGTCTACCTGCGGTCCGCCGACTGCGGTCCGGTGGTCCTGCACCAGAGCGTTCCCAGCCGCTGACCAGTGGTTCCCATGCGATCCACGTCCAGCACGGCACGCCGCTCCCGGAGTCCGGGCACGTGGTACTGATCCGCCTGGGAATGCGAGACACTGGTCAGTCGTTGTCCCGGGCGGCGGAGCAGGACCGCCCTCCCCGCAGCAAACGCGGGTCGCGATGCGAACCAGGAGAAGCAGTGAGCGACGTCCGTAACGTGATCATCATCGGTTCCGGCCCGGCCGGGTACACGGCTGCGCTCTACACGGCCCGTGCCTCCCTCAGGCCGCTGGTCTTCGAGGGGGCCGTCACCGCCGGTGGTGCGCTCATGAACACCACCGAGGTCGAGAACTTCCCGGGCTTCCGGGACGGCATCATGGGCCCCGAGCTGATGGACAACATGCGGGCCCAGGCCGAGCGCTTCGGCGCCGAGCTGATCCCCGACGACATCGTCGCGGTCGACCTCACCGGTGACATCAAGACCGTCACCGACTCCGAGGGCAACGTGCACAGGGCGCGCGCCGTGATCGTCACCACCGGCTCCCAGCACCGCAAGCTCGACCTGCCGAACGAGGACCGGCTCTCCGGGCGCGGCGTCTCCTGGTGCGCGACCTGCGACGGCTTCTTCTTCCGCGACCAGGACATCGCGGTGGTCGGCGGCGGTGACACCGCCCTGGAGGAGGCGACCTTCCTCTCCCGCTTCGCCAAGAGCGTCACGATCATCCACCGCCGGGACACGCTGCGCGCCTCCAAGGCGATGCAGGAGCGCGCCTTCGCGGACGAGAAGATCCGCTTCGAGTGGGACAGCGCGGTCGAGGCGATCCACGGCGACCCGAAGCTGACCGGCGTCACCCTGCGCGACACCACCACCGGTGAGACCCGCGAGCTGGCCGTCACCGGCCTGTTCATCGCGATCGGCCACGACCCGCGCACCGAGCTGTTCAAGGGCCAGCTGGACCTCGACGCCGAGGGCTACCTCAAGGTCGAGGCCCCCTCGACCCGGACCAACATCCCGGGCGTGTTCGGCGCCGGCGACGTCGTGGACCACACCTACCGCCAGGCCATCACCGCCTCCGGCACCGGCTGCTCCGCCGCGCTGGACGCCGAGCGCTACCTGGCCGCGCTGGACGACCTGGAGGCCAAGGCCGCCGCCGTGGCGGTCTGACCCCCGGGCCACCGACCCACCCCCTCGGGGGTGTTCCCCGTGGAACACCCCCGCCCCGGCCGGGCAGAAACAGAACGGGCCCACCCGTTGTTCTCCTGGCAGCAGCCCCCTCCGTCCGAACCCGAGGAGTTCCCGTGGCCGGCGCCACCACCACCGTCACCGACGCGTCGTTCAAGTCCGACGTCCTGGAGAGCGACAAGCCCGTGCTCGTCGACTTCTGGGCCACCTGGTGCGGCCCGTGCCGCCAGGTCGCCCCGATCCTGGACGAGATCGCGGCCGAGCACGGCGACAAGCTGACCATCGCCAAGCTCGACGTGGACGCCAACCAGGCGACCGCCGCCCAGTACGGCGTCATCTCGATCCCGACCCTGATCCTGTACAAGGGCGGCGAGCCGGTGAAGTCCATCACCGGTGCTCGTCCGAAGGCCGCGCTGCTGCGCGAGCTGGACGGCCTCATCTAGGTCGGACCGTCGACCGCACGGCGGGGGGGGGGGGCGGCGGGGGGGGAGGCCCCGCCCCCGCGAGGGACCGCCCCGCCCGCGCCCCGCCCCCCCCCCCCCCCCCCC
>NZ_JBHWCL010000168.1:0-20547 GCF_042735125.1 Kitasatospora sp. NPDC059599
GGGACGGACGGCGGTGCTAGGGAACGACGGCCCCCGCCGGCCGGCGCCGCCGGGCCTCCACCGCGACCTCCCGCGAGGCGGCCGCGGCCACCGAGGTGGCGGCGCCGACCCCGGCCAGCACCCGCGGCCAGAAGTCCCCGAAGACCTCGACCGAGACGGCGATCAGCAGCGCGGTGAGCACCGCGACCACGTGCTCCAGACCGGCCAGGTTCGGCAGCATGACCGCCTCGCCGACCATCAGGACCACCACCAGACCGGCGGTGAACCAGGCCCGGCACCGGAAGGCGATGCAGATCGCCAGCGCCACCACCGCGGCCGACGGCCCGGTGTCCCGCACGTAGGCGACCCACTTCGGGAAGCCGAACAGGTGGTCCGGCCCGATCGCCACGCCGACCCGGGCGAACAGCGTGCCCGCCATGGTGCAGGCGTACGCGACCACCAGGGTCATCCGCCGGCCGAGCACGATCTCGGCGATCGCGAAGACCACGAACACCTGGGCCAGCGCCCCCCAGACCGGCAGGTCCAGCGCCGGCACGTAGAGCGACAGCGGGGTCCGCAGCAGCGAGACCTCCACCGGCAACGCCGCCCGGACCACCCCGATCTGGTTGACGAAACGCTCACCGCCCGGCAGGTGCTGGACGATGCTGAACAGCAGGATCAGAAACGTCGCCAAGGTGGCCAACGGAACAGCGGCGAACTTCTTTCGCGCCACGGCGTTCCGAACCGTCACGAACAACGTTCCCCACTCGGCGACAGCGGCCGTTCCGGCTAGCGCCAGCGGCCCCTTTCGCACGCCCCCCGCGTGGGTCCTGTGAATCACAACCGTTTCTCCGAATCCCCGAACTCTCGTCTACTCCAACATTAGAAGCCTCTTAACAAAGCCACATCGGCTCGGATGGGGATAAGGGTCATCCTCTGGGGGGAGGTCCATCCCCCCTCCGGACCCCCATTCGACCGGGCGGCCCCCTCCGCCCCCCGACGGAGGGCTACCCCTTCCCGTCCCGCGCCGCCACCGGCACCCTGGGCGCCACCACGGCTGCCCCGGCGTGCCGGCGCCGGAACAGGGCGGGCAGGCTCGGCGCGACGATGAAACCCTCGGCGCGCGCGCTGGCGATGCCGATCCGCGGAATCTCGCTGCTCTTCTCGAACAGCAGGTAACGCGGCTCCCAGATCGGCCGGTACTTGGCATTCGCCCGGTAGAGCGACTCGATCTGCCACCAGCGCGAGAAGAATCCGAGGACCGAACGCCACAGCCGCAGCACCGGGCCCGCGCCCAGGCGCGAACCGCGCTCGAAAACGGAGCGGAACATCGCGAAGTTCAGCGAGACCCGCTTCAGCCCGACCTCCTCGGCGCGCTGCAGCAGCTCGATCACCATGAACTCCATCAGGCCGTTCTCGGTGTCCCGCGCCCGGCGCATCAGGTCCAGCGAGAGCCCGTCCGGGCCCCACGGGACGAAGCTCAGCAGCGCCTTGAGCTCGCCGTCGCCGTCGCTGCACTCCAACATCACGCAGCGACCGTCGCCCGGGTCGCCGAGCCGGCCGAGCGCCATCGAGAAGCCGCGCTCGGTCGCCCCGTCGCGCCACTCGTCGGCCTTGGCCACCAGCTCGGCCATCTCCGCCTCCGAGATGTCCTCGTGGCGGCGGATCCGCACCGTGTACCCGGCCCGCTTGACCCGGTTGTACGCCTGCCGGACGACCCGCATCGCGCGGCCGTCCAGCGAGAACTCGTCCAGTTCGACGATCGCCTCGTCGCCCAGCTCCAGCGCGTCCAGCCCGTGCCGGGCGTAGATCACCCCGGCCTCCTCGGAGGCGCCCATCACGGCCGGTGCCCAGGCGTGCTCACGGGCCTCGGACAGCCAGGCGTCAATCGCCCCCGGCCAGGCCTCCGGGTCACCGATCGGGTCGCCCGAGGCGAGCGAGACGCCGCCGATCACCCGGTAGGTGACCGCCGCCTTGCCGCTGGGGGAGAAGATCACGGCCTTGTCCCGGCGCAGCGCGAAGTAGCCGAGGGAGTCGCGCTCGCCCTGCTTGTCGAGCAGTCCGCGCAGCTTCGCCTCGTCCTCCGCGGTCAGCAGCTCGGTGCCCCGCGGGCTGCGGAAGGCCACGTACAGCACCAGCAGGAAGAGCGCCCCGCCCATGGCGTTGATCGCGGCGTTCACCCAGGTCGGCGCGGCGATCACGGAACGCAGGTGCTCGGACGGGGTGATGGTGATCATCCGGCCGACCGAGTACCGGAAGAGGTCCCAGAAGTCCGCGCCCTTCAGGTCGTTCGTCGCCCAGACCAGCAGCGCGCCGACCCCGCCGCCGAACAGCAGGCCGCCGACGAAGGTGGCCGCCGCGGTCTTCGGGTTGGAGCTGTCGCCCTTGGACGTGAACTCCTTGCGCCCGATCAGCAGCGCCAGGACGAACAGGCAGGTCAGGATGGTGGAGAAGTAGTTGAGCGGGTGCTGGTAGAACCGCCCGCCCGGCACGAGCATGAGCGCCAGGTACAGCAGCGCGAACAGGCCGCCGAGCGCCGCGTTGAAGATCCACGCGGCCCGCTTGCGCCGCCTCATGGCGACGGCGAGGAAGACCGAGAGCACGGCGCTGGCCAGGCCCGAGGTCATCAGGTACGGGGTGAAGTACTCACCCTCGTTGTGCTCGCTGACCTGGTTGCGGAAGGGCACCAGCAGCACCGTCGCCACGTTCAGCAGCGCGATCAGCCGCAGGTACCAGACGGAGGCCGCGGCGGCCCTCGGGCGCCAGCGGTCGAGCACGCCGTCGGGGTGGGGCCCGGGGGACGTGGCGGACGGCTCCGACTTCACAGTGGACGACACAGCTCAATTCCAAACGATCAGATGGTGGGGCGCATCCGCGTACGGCCCGGCGGCGGGCGCCCGCACGGGCCCGACGGACTGACCGGCGACGCCCGCCCGGCCGTCCGCCCAGGTGGGCGAGGCGAGCCGGAAAGGGTCAGCCAACTCCATGGTTCCCCACGAAGCCTGAGAATTACGTGAACCGGGTAGCGGATTCCCACCCCCGCCGAACGGCGGGGGTTGCCACCCCCCGGGCGTTCGGCGCCCCGCCCCGGCTACCCCTACCCTCGGAAACGACCCACGCGGACCGCCCCCACCCGGCCGCCCGAACCGAGGAGGCACCATCACCACGACCCGCGTGCTGATCGTCGACGACGAGATCCTGGTCCGCTCCGGCCTCGGCCTGATCGTCGGCTCGGCCCCCGACCTGGAAGTGGTCGGCGACTGCTCCGGCGGGCAGGCCGAGGAGCACGTCCAGCGCCTGCGCCCGCACGTGGTGCTGCTCGACATCCGGATGCCCGACCTCGACGGCATCTCGGTGCTGCGCCGGCTGCGCGCCCTGCCCGACCCGCCCGCCGTGGCGATGCTCACCACCTTCGACACCGACGAGTACATCGGCACCGCGCTGCGGGCCGGCGCCGCGGGCTTCCTGCTCAAGGACACCGCCCCCGAACAGCTGGTGCACGCCGTCCGGGTGCTCGCGGCCGGCGGCAACATCCTCTCCCCGACCGTCACCCGCACCGTGATCGGCGGCTACGTGGACGGCGGCGGCCCGGACGCCGAGGCGACCGCGCTCGCCCGCACCCTCACCGGCCGGGAGCTCGACGTCCTCGCGCTGCTCGGCGAGGGCCTGTCCAACGCCGAGATCGCCGACCGCCTCTTCCTCGGCACCGGCACCGTCAAGGACCACATCAGCGCGATCCTCGGCAAGCTCGGCGCCGCCAACCGGGTGCAGGCCGCCGTCGTCGCCCACCGGGCCGGGCTGGTCCGGCCCAAGCCCGGCGACGGGGCATGACGACCGCCGACCAGCTGCCGTCCAGACGGCTGCCGGCCTGGTGCACCGCGCCCTGGCTGATGCTGCTGCTGCCCGTCCTGTACTCCCTGCTGGACGCCGCCCTGGTGGCCCGGGACGCCACCTGGTGGCAGATGACGCTGTCCACGCTGGCCGCCGTCTCCCTGTTCTGGCGCCGCCGCTTCCCGGTCACGGTGCTGCTGCTCACCATGCCCGGCAGCTGGGTGGACGAGATCTGGCTGGCCCCGATCACCGCCGTCTACACCGTGGCCGCCGAACGCCCCCGCCCCCGGGTCGTGATCCCCTGCGGCGTCCTGTTCACCCTGGTCGAGTTCTTCCACTGGCCGCTTCCCGACGACGTCATCGCCCTGAGCCGGGCCAGCGCCCTCGACGCCATCCAGGCCGTGATGCTGGCCGCCGGCCCGGCCGCCACCGGCCTGCTCGCCCGCACCCGGCGCGAGCTGGCCGCCCGCCTGGACGAGCTGACCCGGGGCCAGGAGCGGGAGAGCCGGCTGCTGGCCGAGCGGGTGCTGATCACCGAGCGCGGCCGGCTCGCCCGGGAGATGCACGACGTGGTCTCCCACCAGGTCAGCCTGATCAGCATCCAGGCCGGCGCGCTGCAGGTCAGCACCACCGACCCGGCCGCCGTGACCACCGCCCGCACCATCCGCGAACTGTCCGTACGGACCCTCGACGAACTGCGTCAGATGGTCGGGGTGCTGCGGGGCACCGGCGGGCTGCCGGACGCCCCGCTCGCCCCGCAGCCCCGGCTGGCCGACCTGCCCCGGCTGATCGAGGAGAGCGGCCTGGCCGCCGAGGCCGAACTGAACCCGGGCGACCGCCCGTGGCCGGAGGCGGTGCAGCGGGCCGCCTACCGCACCGTGCAGGAGGCGCTCACCAACATCACCAAGTACGCCCCGGAGGCGGCGGTGCACGTGAAGGTCCGGGCGAAGGGCCGCCGGCTGCGGGTCGAGGTGCGCAACGACGCCCCGCCGGTCCACCCGGCCGAGACCCTCCCGGGCGGCGGCCACGGCCTGGTCGGCCTGCGCGAGCGCGCCCAGCTGCTGGGCGGCACCCTGACCGCCGGACCCACCCAGGACGGCGGCTTCGAGGTCCGCGCCGAACTCCCCGCCACCGGCTCCTGATCCGCCGCGCCCCGGCCGGCACCGGAGAACGGGCCGGGGGAGGAACGGACCGGGGAACGAGAAAGCCCCGCAGATCCGTAGATCTGCGGGGCTTCGCTGTGCGCGAGGGGGGAGTTGAACCCCCACGCCCTTTCGGGCACTGGAACCTGAATCCAGCGCGTCTGCCTATTCCGCCACCCGCGCATGGGTGTTGTCCTCGTTGCCGACCGATCTTCCGAACCGCTCGGCACCATGAGGCCTTCGCGCTTCTTTGGACCGGCCTCCCTTCCGGGCGGCCCTTCCGACGTGGAAAACATTAGCACGGCCCCGGGGGCTGCTCCGAATCGCTTCTCCAGCGAGACCCACCGCACCCGAACGGATGCCCGACGAACGCGTGCACGAGGGACGGGCGGCCGCTCCGACGAGCACACCTGGCGTGCCGTACCCGAAATGCGTCACCCTGTGTGTCCGAGCCCACCCCCGGGCACCACACGGTCCGGGAACCGTACGGAAGGGCCCGGCGTGGATACGATCAGTACGGAAGTACCGCAAGTGGGTGCGGCCGGTCCCCCGGCGGGATCCGGCCGGCAGGCAGGCGAACGAACCCTGGAAGGGGGTGCCCCATGGGAGTGCTGAAGAAGTTCGAGCAGCGGCTCGAGGGTCTCGTCAACGGCACCTTCGCCAAGGTGTTCAAGTCCGAGGTCCAGCCCGTGGAGATCGCCGGTGCGCTGCAGCGCGAGTGCGACAACAACGCGAGCATCTGGAACCGCGACCGCACCGTCGTGCCGAACGACTTCATCGTCGAACTGAGCCCGCACGACCACGAGCGCCTCAGCCCCTACTCCGGGCAGCTCGGCACCGAGCTCGCCGGCATGGTCCGCGAGTACGCCGAGGCCCAGCGGTACACCTTCATGGGCCCGCTCCAGGTGAACCTGGAGAAGGCCGACGACCTCGACACCGGCCTGTACCGGGTGCGCAGCCGCACCCTCGCCGCCGAGGAGCCCCAGCAGTACGCGCCGCAGCAGCCCGGCTACGACCGCGCGCCGGCCGCCCCGGCCCCCGGCGCACCGTGGCAGCAGCCCGGCGCCGGCCAGTACAACGCGCCCGCGCCCCCGCCGCCGGCCGCGCCCCCCGCGATGCCCCCGGGCCCGCCCTCGCCCGCCGGCGGCAACGTCCGCAACCTCCCCGGCGCCGGCCACGGCGGCACCTCGGTCCGCCGCTGGATCGAGGTGAACGGCGCCCGCCACCAGATCACCGGCTCGGCCTGCGTGCTCGGCCGCTCCACCGAGGCGGACGTGCGGGTCGACGACCCCGGGGTCTCCCGCAAGCACGCCGAGATCCGGCCCGGCAGCCCTTCGATGGTGCTCGACCTGGGGTCCACCAACGGCATCGTGGTGGACGGACAGCACACCCAGCGCGCTACGCTCCGCGACGGATCCCGAATCGTCCTGGGGTCCACCACCATCGTCTACCGGCAGGTCGAAGGGTAGTGTCCGAATTGTTCGCGCGCCTCGCTCACCGACTGGCGGGACGGTCATGTCAGAACTGACCCTCACGGTCATGCGGCTGGGCTTCCTGGCCGTGCTGTGGCTGTTCGTCATCGTCGCGATCCAGGTGATCCGCAGCGACCTCTTCGGCACCAAGGTGAACCCCCGTTCCTCCCGCCGCGGCGCTTCCGCCGCGGCCGGCGGCGGTGCGGCCACCCAGGCCGCAGGTCGCCCCACGCCGTCCCCGGCGGCCGCTCCGGCCGCCCCCGCGGCGGCCCAGACCCAGCCCGGCGGCGGCCGCCGCCGCGGCGGCCCGACCCAGCTCGTCGTGGTGCAGGGCTCGCTCGCCGGCACCACCGTGGCGCTGCAGGGCCAGACCATCACGCTCGGCCGCGCGCACGACTCCACCATCGTGCTGGACGACGACTACGCGTCCTCCCGGCATGCCAGGATCTATCCGGATCAGACTGGGCAGTGGACGGTCGAGGATCTAGGCTCCACAAACGGCACCTATCTGGACCGGCAGCGCCTGACCGCGCCCACCCCGCTCCAGCCGGGCACGCCGATCCGTATCGGCAGGACCGTCATCGAACTGCGGAAGTAGTAGCGCATGAGGGACAGCATCCCGTCCATGACCCAGAGGGGGGCACAGGTCGCATGACCCTGGTGCTGCGCTTCGCCGCCGGCTCCCACAAGGGACTGATCCGGGAGGGGAACGAGGACTCCGGCTACGCCGGGCCGCGGCTGCTGGCCGTGGCCGACGGCATGGGCGGCGCCGCGGCCGGCGAGGTCGCTTCCTCCGAGGTGCTCGGCTCGATCGTCCGGCTGGACGAGGACGTGCCGGGCGCCGACCTGCTGACCCTGCTGGGCGACGCCGTCCAGGGCGCCAACGACCGGCTCCGGCAGATGGTCGAGGAGGACCCGCAGCTCGAAGGCATGGGCTGCACGCTGACCGCGATGCTCTGGACGGGCCAGCGGATGGGCCTGGTGCACGTCGGCGACTCCCGCGCCTACCTGCTGCGCGACGGTTCGCTGGTGCAGATCACCCAGGACCACACCTGGGTGCAGCGCCTGGTCGACGAGGGCCGGATCACGCCCGAGGAGGCCGAGACCCACCCGCAGCGCTCGCTGCTGATGCGGGCGCTGGACGGCCGCGGCCAGGTCGAGCCCGACCTGTCGATCCGCGAGGTCCGGGCCGGCGACCGCTACCTGATCTGCTCCGACGGCCTCTCCGGCCCGGTCAGCCACCAGACCCTCCAGGACACCCTCGGCAGCTACTACTCGCCCGAGCAGACCGTGCAGGAGCTGATCCAGCTCGCACTGCGCGGCGGCGGTCCGGACAACATCACCTGCATCGTGGCGGACGTCATCGACGTCGGCGCCACGGACACCATGAGCGGCCAGTTCAACGACGTCCCGGTGGTGGTCGGCGCCGTCGCCGACGCCCCGCCGTCCTCGGCCGCCGCCGACCGCTCGATCGCGGACACCCCGGCCGGCCGCGCGGCGGGCCTGGGCCGCGGCCCGCAGGGCGCCTTCGGCCCCGCCGAGGGCTACGAGGCCGGCTACGACCCCGCGGCGGGCGGCTTCGGCCCCGCGGAGGGCTACGAGGGGGGCGCCGCCTACGGCTACGGCTCCGGCGAGCCCTCGGTGTACGGCACCGAGGAGTTCGACGAGGAGCCGCCCCGCAAGCGCAAGCGCAAGGGCCTGACCGTCTCGGTGGCCGTCCTGGTCACGCTCGGCCTGCTGGGCGGCGCCGGCTACTTCGGCTACCAGTGGACCCAGGACCAGTACTACATCGGCGAGGACGGCGACCACGTCGCGGTCTACCAGGGGATCAACCAGAACCTGGCCGGACTGAGCCTGTCCTCGGTGCGCGACTCGTACAGCGGCATCCAGCTCAAGTGGCTGCCGCAGGACCAGCGCGCCCACGTGAACAAGACCATCTCGGTGAACACCCTGAAGGACGCCCAGAGCACCGTCCAGGAGCTCGACGGCTGGGTGCAGCTCTGCCAGAAGGCCGCCAAGGCGACGGCCCCGGCGCAGGGCACCCAGGCGACGCAGGCCACCCACACCGCGTTCCTGGCCGGCACGCCCACCCCGAGCGAGAAGAACCGCGGCCCGGCCGCGGCGGCACCGACCGTGCCGCCCTCGACCAGCCCGGCCTCCCCGACCCCGTCCGCCCCCGGCACGGCCGCCCCGACGCCGAACGCCACTCCTCCGGCGACCGGCACCCAGGGCGACCCGACCCAGTTGACCGAAGACGAACTCAGCCGGGCCAACTCCTGCCCGAAGCAGTGACGTCCGTGATCCGACATAGGACCGCCCCGCGCGGGCTTGCCGGCCGTCAGGGAGCGGTCACCACGTGAGCAGCTACGACCTGAGCGAAGACACCGGCCGGGCCGGCCGCCGACGGGCGACGGCCGGACGCGCCGTCCCCCGTCGACGGGGCAACACCACCATCTCCCTGCAGGAGGCACCGAACCGGCGCAACACCGAGCTGGCCCTGCTGCTCTTCGCGGTGCTGCTGCCGGTCCTCGCGTACGCCAACGTCGGCCTCGCGATGGACGCCAAGCTGCCCACGGGCATGCTCGGCTACGGCCTCGGCATGGGCGCCCTGGCGCTGGTCGCGCACCTGCTGGTGCGCCGCTTCGCGCCGTACGCGGACCCGCTGATGCTGCCGATCGCCACCCTGCTGAACGGCCTCGGGGTGGTGATGATCTGGCGGCTGGACAAGGCGGGCAAGCTGCTCAGCGGCAACTTCCCGGCGGCCCAGAACCAGCTGATGTGGTCGGCCCTGGGGATCGCGGGCTTCATCGGCGTGATGGTCTTCCTGAAGGACCACCGGGTGCTCCAGCGCTACACCTACATCTCGATGGTGGTGGCCCTGGTCCTGCTCGCCGCGCCGGCCTTCTTCCCGGCCCGGGCCGAGGACTTCGGCGCCAAGATCTGGATCCGGATGGGCAGCTTCTCCATCCAGCCCGGCGAGTTCGCCAAGATCGTCCTGACGGTGTTCTTCTCCGGCTACCTGATGGTCAAGCGGGACGCCCTGGCACTGGCCAGCCGCCGCTTCATGGGCCTGTACCTGCCGCGCGGCCGCGACCTCGGCCCGATCGTCGTGATCTGGCTGCTCAGCCTGCTGATCCTGATCTTCGAGAACGACCTCGGCACGTCCTTCCTGTTCTTCGGCCTGTTCGTGGTGATGCTCTACGTCGCCACCGAGCGGACCAGCTGGATCCTGTTCGGCCTGCTGATGTCGGTCGGCGGCGCTATCGCGGTCGCCTCCACCGCCAGCCACGTGAAGGTCCGCATCAACGCCTGGCTCGACCCGATGGCCGCCTTCAACCCGAAGCCCCCGCCGGGCGCCACCGAGCAGATCGGCCAGTCGCTGATGGCGCTCGGCTCCGGCGGCGCCACCGGCTCCGGCCTCGGCCAGGGCCGTTCCTGGCTGATCAACTTCGCCGCGAAGAGCGACTTCATCCTGGGCTCCTTCGGCGAGGAGCTCGGGCTGGCCGGCATGATGGCGATCTTCCTGCTGTACGCGCTGCTGGTGCAGCGCGGCCTGCGCACCGCGATCGCCGCCCGCGACCCGTTCGGCAAGCTGTTCGCCGTCGGCCTCGCCTCGGCGATGGCGCTGCAGGTGTTCGTGGTAGCCGGCGGCGTGACCGGACTGATCCCGCTGACCGGTATGACCATGCCGTTCCTCGCGCAGGGCGGTTCGTCCGTGGTCGCCAACTGGGCGCTGGTCGCGATCCTGCTGAAGATCAGCGACAGCGCCCGCCGACCCGGGGTCGAACCCGCCCCGGCCACCGAGGGCCAGGGAGGACCCGCCCGATGAACAAGCCGATCCGACGGGTCTCGATCTTCTGCCTCGTGCTGATCCTGGCCCTGATGGTGCGCACCAACTGGGTGCAGGGCGTCCAGGCCGACTCCTGGGCCACCAACAAGAACAACAAGCGCCAGATATACGACCGCTACGCCCACCCGCGCGGCAACATCATCGTCAGCGGCCAGCCGGTCACCAAGTCGGACTTCGTCAACGGGCTGCGCTACAAGTACCAGCGCTCCTGGGTCGACGGGCCGATGTACGCCCCGGTCACCGGCTACTCCTCCCAGGTCTTCGGCTCCAACCAGCTGGAGAACCTGGAGGAGGGCGTCCTCTCCGGCACCGACGACCGGCTGTTCTTCCGCAACACCCTGGACATGCTGACCGGCGAGCAGAAGCGCGGCGGCGACGTCGTCACCACGATCGACGCCAAGGTCCAGAAGGCCGCCTTCGACGGCCTGGGCAACAAGAAGGGCGCGGCGGTCGCGATCGACCCGAAGACCGGCGCGATCCTGGCCCTGGTCTCCACCCCGTCCTACGACCCGGGCACCTTCTCCGGGAGCGGCTCGGCCGACTCCAAGGCCTGGACGGACCTCAACGCGGACCCGAACAAGCCGATGCTCAACCGGGCGCTGAAGGAGACCTATCCGCCCGGCTCGACCTTCAAGCTGGTCACCGCGACCGCGGCGTTCGAGAACGGCCTGTACCAGAACGTCGACGACGCCACGTCGACCCCCGAGCCGTACACCCTGCCCGGCACCAACACGCAGCTCAAGAACGAGAGCCCCAACGAGCGCTGCGAGAACGCCACCGTGAAGTCCGGGATGGACCAGTCCTGCAACACGGTCTTCGCCAAGATGGGCGCCGACCTCGGCAAGGAGAAGATGCGGGCGCAGGCCGAGAAGTTCGGCTTCAACAGCACCGTCGACACCCCGGTCCGCTCGGAGAAGAGCATCTTCCCGGACAGCCCGAGCCTGGACGGCACCGCCCAGGACTCGATCGGTCAGCACGACACCCGCGCCACCCCGCTGCAGATGGCCATGATCTCCGCCGCGATCGCCAACAACGGCAGCCTGATGCAGCCGTACCTGGTCGACCAGGAGCGCTCGGCCTCGCTGACCACCATCTCCAAGCACACCGAGAAGCAGTTCTCCCAGCCGATGAGCCCGACCACCGCGCAGAAGATGCAGGACCTGATGGTCTCGGTGGTCGAGAACGGCACCGGCACCAACGCCAAGATCCCCGGCCTGCAGGTCGGCGGCAAGACCGGCACCGCACAGCACGGCGAGGACAACGCCGGACTGCCGTTCGCCTGGTTCACGTCCTGGGCCAAGGCCTCGGACGGACGGTCGGTCGCGGTCGCGGTGGTCGTCGAGGACGGCTCGCAGAACCGCGACGGCATCAGCGGCGGCCGGCTCGCGGCCCCGATCGCCAAGGCGGTGATGCAGGCCGCACTCGGCAAGTAGGGAGCCGGGTCCGGGGTGAGGCGAATGTCACGATCGGCACCCCCTGCCGGATACCGGTCTGATATCGGCCGACGGCTGACTCCGGTCCGATGGGGTGCGACCGGTAGCGTATCCGCCAGCAGCGGGTGTGCCCGTTGCCGCCCGCGGGGCACCGAACGGCCCGGCCGGAGAACCGGTCGAGGACCGCGCGGCGTCACCCAGAGCGTGCGGGGACACCTACGTCACAACCTCACCGGCGGGTGAGGGAGAGGGTCGGAACTATGGAAGAGCCTCGTCGCCTAGGCGGCAGGTACGAGCTCGGCGGCGTCCTCGGACGCGGCGGCATGGCCGAGGTGTACCTCGCCCATGACACCCGGCTCGGCCGTTCCGTCGCAGTGAAGACGCTCCGGGCCGACATGGCCAGGGATCCGTCGTTCCAGGCCCGCTTCCGCCGCGAGGCACAGTCGGCGGCGTCCCTGAACCACCCCGCGATCGTCGCCGTGTACGACACGGGCGAGGACTACATCGACGGCATCTCCATCCCGTACATCGTGATGGAGTACGTCGAGGGGTCCACGCTGCGCGAGCTGCTGCACTCCGGCCGCCGGCTGCTGCCCGAGCGCGCGCTGGAGATGACCATCGGCATCCTCCAGGCCCTGGAGTACTCGCACCGGGCCGGCATCGTGCACCGCGACATCAAGCCCGCCAACGTGATGCTGACCCGGCAGGGCAACGTCAAGGTGATGGACTTCGGCATCGCCCGTGCGATGGGTGACGCCGGGATGACCATGACGCAGACCTCCGCCGTCATCGGCACCGCCCAGTACCTCTCCCCCGAGCAGGCCAAGGGCGAGCAGGTCGACGCCCGCTCCGACCTCTACTCCACCGGCTGCCTGCTCTACGAGCTGCTGACCGTCCGCCCGCCGTTCGTCGGCGACTCGCCGGTCGCGGTGGCCTACCAGCACGTCCGGGAGGAGCCGCAGCCGCCGTCGGTCTTCGACCCCGAGGTGCGCCCCGAGATCGACGCGATCGTGCTCAAGGCCCTCGCCAAGGAGCGCGACTACCGCTACCAGAGCGCCGACGAGATGCGCGACGACATCGAGCGCTTCCTCGACGGCCTCCCGGTCGCCGCCGCCCAGCAGGCCGCGTACGGCATGGGCGCCGCCGGATACGGCTACGACCAGAACGGCTACCCGCAGCAGCACGACCCGTACGGCCAGACCAACGTGCTGCCGCAGCAGCCCGGCGGCGGCCCGACCACCGTCCTGCCGCAGGCCTCCGGCCAGCCCGGGTACGGGCAGCAGGGCGGCTACGGGGACGACGGCTACGGCCAGACCTACGCGGGCGGCGGGGGCGACGGCTACGACGACGGCCAGGGCCGCGCCGGCCGCCGCGGCGAGGACCAGCCGAAGAAGAGCAACACCTCCTGGATCGTGCTGGCGGTGGCCGCCGTCCTGGTCCTGGTCGGCACCTTCTTCGTCGCCCAGGCCATGTTCAGCAACAAGGGCACCAAGGACGCCGCGAAGATCACCGCGCCGAACCTGGTCGGCAAGACCCTGGCCGACGCCAAGACCGCCGCGGCGGCGGCGGGCAGCAAGCTCGTGGTGACCGAGGGCGAGAAGGTCGCCTGCCCGGACGCGAACATCAAGAAGGACCAGGTCTGCACCCAGAACCCGACGGCCGGCAACCAGGTCGCCGAGAACGGCACCATCACGGTGCAGGTGTCCTCCGGGCCGGCCAAGGCGACCGTCCCGTCCGTGGTCGGCAAGACCAAGGACCAGGCGCTGCAGGCACTGGCCGCGGCCGGCTTCACCAACGTCGGCGCCCCCGAGTACAAGGACGACGACACCGCCCCGCAGGACACCGTCACCGCCCAGGACCCGGCGGCCAACAACACCGCTGACCCGACCGCCCCGATCAAGCTGACGGTCTCCCAGGGCAAGACCAAGATCAACGTCCCGAACGTGGTCGGCGCCCAGAAGGACGACGCGACGAACCAGCTGCAGGCCGCCGGCTTCCAGGTCGACGCCTCGAAGACCGCGCAGACCAACGATCCGACCAAGATCAACACCGTCGCCGTGCAGTCGGTCCAGCCCAACACCAAGGTCGCGGCCAACACGAAGATCGCGCTGACGATCTTCAAGGCCCCGGACAAGGCGCAGGTCCCGCCGCTGCAGAACCAGAAGCTGTCGGACGCCATCGCCCAGCTCGCGAAGGTCAACCTCGGCTACACCGTGGTCGGCCCGCAGGACCCGAACGCGATCGTCCAGATGAGCAACCCGGGCGCCGGCACCATGCTCGACCCGGGCACCCAGGTCCAGCTCTTCACGAAGGCCGCCGAGCCGCCCAAAGGAGGCGACCCCACCACCCCACCCGCCAAAGGGAACAACTAGGCCTCCGATCTTCCCCTGGTTCAACTGAACCGGGGCCCGGAGCCCGGGTGACGCCGGCCGAGGAAGATGCCCGAGGGCCCGCCGCAGCGGATGCGGCGGGCCCTCGGGCGTTTCCCGGTCGTCGTGCCTCCCCGGCCGGCCGCGACCCCGCGCAGCCCCCGGGGGAGCCGGGCACGGGCCCCCGGGGGGCTCAGGAGTGCCGCAGCTCCGGCGGCGGGGTGCGCTTGGCGTCCATGTCGTCCACCCGCACCAGGCTCCCCCAGACCGCCATCCGGTACCGCGAGGTGTACACCGGCGTGCAGGTGGTCAGGGTGATGTAGCGGCCGGGGCCCGCGTAGCCGGAGCGGGCCGGGACGGGCGCCACGATGCCGGTGTCGAACTTGGACGTCTCCGGCAGGGTGCCGTCGACCTTGTAGACGTACCACTTGTCCTTGGTCTCGACGACGACCGCGTCGCCCTGGTGGACGGCGTCCAGGTCGTGGAACTTGGCGCCGTGGCCGTCGCGGTGGGCGGCCAGTGCGAAGTTGCCGGCCTCGTCCCAGGGCATCGCGGCCTTGTACGGCTGCTCGTAGACGCCCGCCACGCCCTCGTCCAGGACCTCGGTGGAGGTGCCCATCCGGATCAGCACCTGGAAGTCCCGGCCCATCGCCGGGACGTGCAGGAAGCCGACGTCGTCCCCGACCGCGAACTGCTTCGCCGCCGGCGGGGCGCCGGGGGCCGGGGCGGGGGTACCGCCGGGCGAGGCCGGGGGGACCGCGACCGGGCCGGCCGCCCAGGAGCCGCGCAGCCGGTCGGCGGCCGCCGAGGCCGCGCGGTCGGCCTGCACGTTGGTCCACCACAGCGAGTAGGTCACGAACAGGCCGAGGACCAGGCCCAGGGTGATCAGCAGCTCGCCGAAGACCCCGAGCGCGGCCAGCGCCCGGCTCCGCCCGCGCCCGGCCGGCCGCCCGGCCGGGGGGACGCCGTCCTGCCCCGGCCCGGCCGACTGCACGGCCCCGTCCTGCACGGCCTCGTCGTCCTGCATCTGCGGTGCTCCCCCTCCGGGCCGGGCGGACGGACGGCTACCCGCCCGTGATCGCGGCCGGCTTGCCTTGGCTGCGCGGCCGTTCCTCGACCATCTTCCCAAAGAGGATGAGGCGGAACTTGGAGGTGAACTCCGGCGTACAGGTGGTCAGCGTGATGTAGCGGCCGGGGCCGGCGTACCCGGCGCCGTTCGGCACCGGCTTGATCACGCTGACGTTGTTGGGGGAGGTCTCCGGGATGCCCCCGGTGATCTCGTAGGTGTAGTAGCCGGCGGCGGTCTCCACCACGACCTTGTCGCCCTTGGAGAGCTGGTTGATGTACCGGAACGGCTCACCGTGGGTGTTGCGGTGCGCGGCCAGCGCGAAGTTGCCCGCCTTGTCTCCCGGCATCCCGGTGCCGGGGTAGTGGCCGACCAGGCCCTTGTCGAGCACCGCCGACTTGGAGGTGCCCTCGGCGATCGGGAACTTCAGCCCCAGCTTGGGCAGGTAGATGATGGCGAAGCCCTTGCCCGGCTCGAACACCTCGGGCTTGTCGGGGTCCGGGGCGGGCTGCCCCGGCTGGGCGGGCGGCGCCGCGTCGAACTGCTGCTCCAGCTTGTTGCGGGCCCCGTCGGCGGCCGCGTCGGCCTGCACGTTGGTCCACCAGAGCTGGTACGCGACGAAGAGCAGCATCACCAGGCCGAGCGTGATGCACAGCTCGCCGACGGCCCGGGCGGCCACGACGACCGCGGACTCCCTGGGGCGCACCCGCCCGCCG
Organism: Kitasatospora sp. NPDC059599; assembly: GCF_042735125.1. Classification (NCBI taxonomy): domain Bacteria; kingdom Bacillati; phylum Actinomycetota; class Actinomycetes; order Kitasatosporales; family Streptomycetaceae; genus Kitasatospora; species Kitasatospora sp. NPDC059599. The sequence continues at coordinate 15,859 of NZ_JBHWCL010000168.1, forward strand.
GCCCGGCCGCTCGCCCGACGCCGTCCGTGGCCCGACCGGATCGCCGTACGGCCCTGGGCGGCCCGACGCCGTTCGGCCCGGCCCCCGGTGGGCGGGGCCGGCTCGGCGGCCGACTCGCCGATCCCGACGGGCAGCCTCAACTGCAGGGTCTGGTCGGGGAGCCAGGGGTACTCCGGTCCGCCCGCGAGCGGGTCCCCGGCCTGCTCGTACACGCCCCAGGCGTCCTCGGGCACGGTCTGCACCGGGGACGCCTGCTGGTACGGGGCACCGTCCGTGCCGTCGCCGTACTGCGGTCCCCCGTACGCCCGGGCGCCGTCGAACTGCTGCGCGCCGCCGTACGGGTCCCCCGCCGGCTGGTAACGCCCCTCCGGACGCAGCGCGGTCACGCCGCTCAGCCCCGGCCGATCACCGGGGCGAGCCCGGCCGACCGGTCCACGGCCTGCGGGAAGCCGCACTCCGCGAGCCAGTTGGCGAGCATCCGGTGCCCGCCCTCGGTGAGCACCGACTCGGGGTGGAACTGCACGCCCTCGACCGGCAGTTCACGGTGCCTCAGACCCATGATCACACCGCTCTCGGTCCGTGCGGTGACCACCAGTTCCTCCGGCACGGTGGCCGGTTCGACCGCGAGCGAGTGGTAGCGGGTCGCGGTCAGCGGTGACGGAAGGCCCTCGAACACGCCGCCGTCCTCGTGTTCGACCGACGAGGTCTTGCCGTGCAGCAGCTCCGGCGCCCGGCCGACCACCGCGCCGTACGCGACCGCGAGCGACTGCAGGCCCAGGCAGACGCCGAACAGCGGCAGCCCGATCCGCGCGCAGTGGTGCACCATCTCGATGCAGACCCCGGCCTCCTCCGGCGCGCCGGGCCCGGGGGAGAGCAGCACCCCGTCGAAGCCCTCCGTCCCGGAGCGGCGGACGGCGTGCTCGACGGTCACCTCGTCGTTGCGGACCACCTCGCAGGTGGCGCCGAGCTGGTACAGGTACTGCACCAGGTTGAAGACGAAGCTGTCGTAGTTGTCCACCACCAGGATGCGGGGCGGGTTCGACTGGGTGGTCATGCGCGCGTGGTCTCCGTGGGATGCGGTGCTGGATGGAAGTGCCGGGACCGCCGGTTCAGCCGGCCGCGGCGCCGTCGCCGCCATCCACTGTGACGTCACCGAAGGGGAGCAACGGTTCCGCCCACGGGAAGACGTAGGTGAAGAGCAGGTAGACGATCCCCAGGATGAGGAGCACCGAAATGGCGGCCTTGACCAGGGTGTTCCCCGGGAGGTGACGCCAGATGAAGCCGTACATGGTGCTCCCTCGTCGTAGCAGGCTGGGTCAAGAGTAGACCCGCCCCCACGGCCGCGAGGCCGGTCCGCTACTGCTGCCCGCCCGCCGACCGCAGCTCGGTGGTGCCGGAGTACCCCGGCAGGGTCAGGTCGCCGCTCTCCTGGACCTTCCAGCCCAGCCCGTACGCCTGGACGTACTGCAGGTAGTTGCGGATCGTCGGGTCCGCGTCGACGGCGGAGCGCAGTGCGTCGGTCTTCCCGACCGCCTTGACCACGTACGGCGGGGAGTAGACCCGGCCCTGCAGCAGCAGGGTGTTGCCGACGCAGCGGACGGCGCTGGTGGAGATCAGCCGCTGGTCCATCACCTGCACGCCCTCCGCGCCGCCCCGCCACAGCGCGTTGACCACGGCCTGGATGTCCTGCTGGTGGATGACCAGGTCGTTGACGCCTGGCTCGGGGACGCCGGGGATGCGGGCGGTGGCGTTCGGCGGGGCGTCGTTGAGGGTGACGGTCAGGCCGCCGCCCTGCAGCGGTTCCAGGGCGGCGCCGCGCCGCAGGTCGTCCAGCCGGGCCGCGTCGGCGGGGCTGTGGCCCTGCTGCTCGGTGAGGTCCTGGGAGCGGGACTGCAGGTCGGCGAGCTGGGACTGCGCCTGCTGGTTCTGCGCGCTGCGCTGGCGGATCACGTCGCCGAGGCTGAGCAGCGAGTTGTCCGTCCGCAGGTCGGTGCCGCGGGCGGTCTGCGCGCTGATGTAGAAGAGCAGACCGGCGAGCGCGAAGACGGCGCAGGTCAGGGCACGTCCGACAATTCGGGTACCGGAGCGGCGGGTACGGGCCGACTCAGGGGGAATCGACAAATTAGTCACCGTACCCTTATCTCCTCAAGACCCGCCGAGCCACTACGCTAACGGACGCCGGTGGCACGTGCGGAGCCGTCCCCCAGGACGTTCTCCACGGCCGACCGTCGACCGACCCACCCGCTGCACCTCTGCGCGGTCTCACAGCGCATCGACAGGAGAACCCCTCGTGCCGAAGTCTCGACTCCGCAAGAAGTCCGACTACACCCCGCCGACCACGGCCACGGTGAAGATCAGCTCGGGCCGCGGCTGGGTCGCGCCACTGATGCTGGCACTGTTCCTGATCGGCCTGGTGTGGATCGTCACCTACTACGTGACCAGCGGCACCTACCCGGTCGAGAGCTGGCGGAACTGGAACATCCTGGTCGGCTTCGGCTTCATCGCCGCCGGCTTCGGCGTCTCCACCCAGTGGAAGTGACGACCCGCTCGTCCTGAGGCCCGGTCCCGGGCCGATTCCCGCCGTTCCGGATCGCTCGTCCCGGGACGGCGGTCAGGCGTGCCCGGACCCGGACCGGGCGGCGGTCAGTCATACCGACCATCGGACTGTCACGCTTATCCACATGGTTATCCACACTGGGGAAAAGTCCCCCCAGCCTGTGGATAACTTTCCGGGCCGGGGCCGTCCACAGCTGTGCACAACTTCCTGGGCACGGGAAAACCGCACAGCAGGACACGCGTAGAACAGCAGTCCACAGTCACGGCGGCACACAGCCTGTGCACAACCCCGCACCCGCTGTGGACAAACGCCCGGGTCCTCAGGATCCGTAGAGGGACATCCCGATCAGCAGCATCGCCGCCTCGACGGCCACCGCCCCCGCCACCGCCAGCCCCTGGACCAGCCCGCGGCGCTCGCGCGGGGCGTACATCAGGCCGGCCGCGGTCAGCCCGCCCAGCACCAGCCCGCCCAGGTGCGCGCGCCAGTCGATGCCGGGCCGCGAGAAGGTGACGATCAGGTTGAAGACCAGGAACGCCACCGCCGGGGCCAGCGGGCCCCTGTTCCGCAGCTGCATCACGATCGTGGCGCCGATCAGCCCGAAGATCGCCCCGGAGGCCCCGACCGAGTTCATCCAGTCGCCGGCCACCAGGAAGGCGAAGGTGCTGCCGCCCAGGCCTGCGACCACGTAGAGGGCGAGGAAGCGGAGCCGGCCGAGCGCCTCCTCCAGCGGCGGGCCGAGCCAGAACAGCACCAACATGTTCAGCCCGATGTGCCACCACTCCAGGTGCAGGAAGGTGGCGGTCAGCAGCCGGTACCACTGGTCCGGCCCGTCCGCGATCCCGGCCGGGCCGCCGAGGATGTCGCGCCCGGCGCTGAACAGTGACCAGGTCTGGCCCAGCCGCGGCGTCAGCACGTAGGCGGCCAGCACCCAGACCACGACGTTGGCCCCGATCAGCAGCCGGGTCACCAGCCCGCCGTCGGCGCTCGACGCCCCGCCGAACCGGGTGGTCGGCCGCCGGGTGCCGGCGTGCCCCGCCCCGACGCACTCCGGGCACTGGAAGCCCACCGAGGCGGTCACCATGCACTGCGGGCAGATCGGCCGCTCACAACGGGTGCAGGAGACCCCGGTGGGCGTCCCGGGGTGGCGGTAGCAGCCGGGAAGGCCGGCCTCCGGGGCGGGGCCGGTCGACGACCTGGGCTCGTCCGGGAGCATCAGCGGGTCCCCTTCCCGTACACGACCTCCGAAACAGCCAGCCTACTGCCGCGGCCCCGCCCCACGGCCCCGCTCCCCCGCATCCCGTCCCTCCGGCCCGCGCACCCGCGGGAACCCCGCGTACGGCCCACCCCGGGTGCCGGTGGACAAATCAGGATGCATGATCAGCATTCAGGTGGATATGTGCATAAAGGACGCCACCCAGGAGGAGAGACTCGTGAGCTTTTCGGACTCAGCCCGTGAGACGGCCACCAGGACCCGGGACACCGCCGCACACCTCGCGGACGGCGCCAAGCAGCGCCTCGGCCCCGCCCTGGACTCCCTCGGCCCGATGGCCACCCAGGCCGCCCACAACCTCCGCGTCCAGTACGACAAGCACCTCGCCCCGCAATTCGGCCAGGCCTTCGCCAACTTGCCGCCGGATGCCCAGCAGAACGTCCTGAAGGCCCTCCACCGGGCCCAGGAGGCCGCTCTGGCAGCCCGTCTCTCCGCCGCGCGGGCCGCGGACCAGGCGCGCGCCACGGTCGGCCCCAGGGTCGCCCAGGCGGTCGGAGACGCCCGCGCCGTGGTCACCCCGGTCGCCCAGGAGGCGCAGTACCGGGGCGCCGCCGCACTGACCGCCCTGCACGGCAACGTGAGCTCGGCCGAGATCAGCGAGCTGGCCGCCCGGAACGCCAGGAAGCAGCGGTGCTGCCACCGGTCCACCGGCCTCGCCGTGGCGGGCCTGCTGGCGATCGCCGGCGGTGTGGTGGCCTGGCAGTGGTGGCGCCGGCACAGCAACCCGGAGTGGCTGGTCGAGCCCCCGGTCGCGCAGGAGTCCCGGCCGGCCGGGGCGTCCGCCGCACCGGTGAACGGCGCGGGGCCCGCCGCCGAGGACGCCTACCCCGGCGGACCGGACGACAGGGGCCCCGCGGCGAAC
>NZ_JBHWCL010000169.1:0-20379 GCF_042735125.1 Kitasatospora sp. NPDC059599
GCTTCGAACGGCGGCTGTTCCACGCGGCCTTCGCGACCGCGGACCAGAAGGAGGGCATGGCGGCCTTCGCCGAGAAGCGGCCGCCGTCCTTCACCCACCGCTGACGGACGACGGGTCGAGGGGCGACGAGCTGACGGACGACGAACGACGCGGACCTGCGGCGGGGCCGCGGCAGTGAGCTGCCGCGGCCCCACCGTCCCGACGGTCAGGACACGTTGAGGGCGGTGTCGTCGATGACGAAGCTCGTCTGGAGGGAGCTGTCCTCGGTGCCGGTGAACTTCACGGTGACGTTCTGCCCGGCGTAGGCGGACAGGTCGAAGGTGCGCAGCTGGTAGCCGGCGGCGGCGTCCACGTTGGAGTAGGTCTTCAGCGTGGTGCCGTTCACCGAGACGGTCAGTTTGTCGTACGCGGTGCTGCCCGACTCGGCGGTGTCGATGTGCAGGTAGAAGCTGAGGGCGGCCTTGCAGCCGGCGGGCACCGCCACGGTCTGGGCGAGCGTGTCGGTGTGGGTGCTGCCGTAGCCGTCGAGCCAGGCCTTCCAGCTGCCGCCGTGGGCGGCCTGGCCGGAGCTGTTGTCGACGACGCCGGAGCTGGCCGTCCACGGGGCGGCGCTGCCGGTCTCGAAGCCGGGGTTTCCGAGCACCTGGGCGGGGGTGCAGGTGCCGCCGCCGCTGCCGGTGACGGTCCAGCCGAAGGTGGTGGAGCCGCTGGCGCCGGTGCCGTCGGTGGCGGTGACGGTCACGGTGGAGGTGCCGGCGGTGGTCGCGGTGCCGGTGATCAGGCCGGTGGCCGTGTCGACGGTCAGTCCGGCGGGCAGGCCGGTGGCGCCGTAGCCGAGGGTCTGGCCGGAGGCCGAGTCGGTGGCGTGGATCTGCAGGCTGACGGCGGAGCCCTGGGCGGTGCTCTGGCTGCCCGGGTTGGTCACGGTGACGGTGTTGCCGCCGCCAGTGCCGCCGTTGGTGAAGGCGGCGGTGCCGTTGGGGGTGCCGAGGCCGGTCGGGCCGTCGTAGCCGGCGGCGGCGGTGCACAGGTAGGACGGGGAGCAGCTGCCGTTGGCGCCGCTGGTCACGTCGTAGAGCGAGCCGGTGTGGGCGTACGGGTAGGACGCCGGGGTGGTGCTGGCGGCCGGGGCGCCGGCCAGGGCGTAGACGGAGGCGATGATCGGGGAGGAGGCGCTGGTGCCGCCGTAGACGTTCCAGCCCGAGCCGCCGTAGGTCTGGTAGACCGCGACGCCGGTGGCCGGGTCGGCGACGGCGGAGACGTCGGCGACGGTGCGCTTGGCGCAGCCGGTGTCCTTCTGCCAGCTCGGCTTGGGGTCGTAGGCGGAGCAGCCGGAGCCGGCGCCGTTGCCGCCCGCGGTGCTGCCCCACACCTTCTCGCTCCAGCCGCGGGCGGTGGAGGCGCGGCTGAGGCTGGTGCCGCCGACCGCGGTGACGTACTGGGAGGCGGCCGGGTACTCCACGCCGTAGCCGGAGTCACCGGAGGAGACGGTGATGGCGACGCCGGGGTGGTTGAAGTAGCTGGCGTCGGAGCTCGTGTCGGTGGAGTCCTCGCCGCCGCCGTAGCTGTTGGACACGTACTTGGCGCCCATCGAGACGGCGGTGTTGACCGCGGCGCCCAGGTTGTCCATCGAGGCGTCGTCGGACTCGACCAGCAGGATGTGGCAGTTGGGGCAGACGGCGCTGACCATGTCGACGTCGAGCGAGATCTCCCCGGCCCAGCCGCTGTCGGCGGTCGGGTAGGTGGTGCCGCCGCGCTGGTCGACCTTCTTGAAGCAGCCGTTGGCGGTGGTGCACGCGGGCAGGCCGTACTGCGAGCGGTAGGTCGCGAGGTCGGACTCCGCGTTCGGGTCGTCCTGGGCGTCGACGATGGCGACGGTGGCGCCCGAACCGGCCGAGGCCGGGAGGTTGTAGGCGGAGGCGAGGTCGCTGGGCCCCAGGCCGGAGGGGTTGATGTCGGGGGACAGGGCGAGGTGCTGGGCGACGTCGGTGCGGGCGAGCGCGAGGCAGGCCATCTCGCCGGGGTGGGTCGGGGCGGCGCAGACGCGCTTGGTGGCGACACCGGTGGTGCTGCCGGTGCCGGCGGTCCCGCCGGGGGCGGCGGAGGCACCGGGGGCGGTGACCGCGAGCAGGCCGGTGGCGGCCAGCGCGAAGGCGGGCAGGGCGGCGAGGAGTCTGCGCGCCCGGGCAGGGCGCGCACCGCTGGGGGAGTGGAAGCGCAAGAGTCGACCCTCCGTGGGGGTGAGGGCGCGGCCGGTGCCGGCGGTAGGGGTGCTCGCCGGGACGGGCTCGGGCCCGTGCTGACGGATCACGTGCAGGTGCTCGCGGGCCCGCGGCGGTTGGCCGCGGACCGGCGTGGAACTCGCGCTGTACGGGAGGTGGGGGCACGCGTCCCGGGGTGAGCGGGGTGGCGTGGGCATGACATGCGTGGCCATGTCGGAGTTCCGTACCGTTCGCGGTCGAGTGCGGCCGCTTCGGCACCGCCATGAGGTTACTGACGGGTCGTCGGCGGGCTCAAGGCGCCGCTCGCAGCCTTTACCGGGCTTTGCCCATCAATTGTCCAGCGGAAGAGGCGGGTTGATCCTCCCGGCCCGAAGGCGGCCCCACGCGCCCCTCCGGGCCCGGCGGACGGCTCCACGCGCACCCGCCCCGCCCGCCGGTGACCGGTGGACCCAACGGGGTGCCACCGTGATGTGACGCACGAACCCTTGACCGGATCTTTTCCGTTTCGCCATGATGGACCGTCAAGTTCTGACTCCGTCGTTGGGGGAAGCCGGTCCGAATCCGGCGCTGACCCGCAACGGTAGGCCTCCGACACCCGTCGGCGGCGAGCCCGAGTACCCGCGGCGGAGGTGTGTCACCACTCCTCCCGTCGTGGTCTGCGGGCCGGAGCTCCGAGGGCTGCCCCGGCGCGTTCGCCGACGTCCTCCGGGCCCCTGCGTCCAGGCCCGGAAAGGCACCCATGCCCGCGCTCCGCCGCACCCTCGGTCTGCTCGCGATACCCGCCCTGGCCCTCGCCACCGTGCTCCCGGCCGCCGCCGCGCACGCCGCGCCGGCCCCCGCGACGTCGGCCCCCGCAGCGTCGGCCTCCGTCACGGTCCGTCCGGACGCCGCCGCGGCCGGCTGGCTGGCCCGCCAACTCGTCGACGGCGACCACTTCGAGTCCGTCTTCAATGGCACCGCCTACCCCGACCAGGGCCTGACCGTCGACGCCGTACTCGCCTTCGCCGCCTCCCACGGCTCCGACCTGGCCGCCGCCAAGGCCACCGCCTGGCTCGCCAAGCCCGAGATCATCAGCGGCTACCTCGGCGACGGCACCACCGAGGCCTACGCCGGCGCCACCGCCAAACTGCTGCTCGCCGCCGAGGTCCGCGGCGAGAACCCGGCGAGCTTCGGCGGCGTCGACCTGCCCGCCCGGCTGCGCTCCCTCCGGACCGCCGAGGGCCGCTTCTCCGACCGCTCCCAGTGGGGCGACTACAGCAACGCCTTCGGCCAGTCGCTGGCCCTGATCGCCCTGCACCGCACGCCCGGTGACGCCCCGGCGGTGGCCGTCGACTACCTCGCGAACAGCCAGTGCGCGGACGGCGGCTTCCCCGTCGCCTTCGGCCAGACCACCTGCGCGAGCGACGCGGACGCCACCGCGCTCGCCGTCCAGGCCCTCGCCGCCACCGGCCGCACCGCCAAGGCCAACGCCGGCCTCACCTGGCTCACCACCCACCAGAACGCCGACGGCGGCTTCGCGGCGGCCGGGGCAACCGCCTCCAACGCCAACACCACCGGCCTGGCCACCCAGGCGCTGCTGGCCGGTGGGCACTTCGGCGCCGGCCTCAAGGGCTGGAGCCGACTGGTCAAGCTCCAGCAGGGCTGCGCCGCCGACCCGGCGGTGCGCGGCGCCGTCGCCTACGACGCCACCGGCTTCACCGCGGGCACCGGCGCCCGGGCCACCGCGCAGGCCGTCCTCGGTCTCGCGGGCACCCCGCTCGCCACCCTCTCCGCCGCCGGGGCCCGCCCCGACGCCCCCACGCTGCTCTGCCCGGCACCGGCCGTCCGCTGAACGGGCCCGACACTGCGAGGAGTTCACCGATGAACGACACCCTCACCCCTGCCCGACCTGCCCGCCGCACGCTCGGCTCGATCGTCGCAGCCGCCGCCCTCACCGCCGGCCTGCTCGGCGTCTCCGCCGCGCAGGCCCCGCAGGCGCAGGCCGCCGCCTGCGACGGGACCACCGGCGTCACCGTCGTGGTCGACTTCACGGCCGTCGGCGGCGGCATCGAAACCGGCTGCGCCCCCGGCGACCCGGCCAGCGGACTCGCCGCGCTCACCGGCGCCGGGTTCCCCTACGCCTTCCACCCGAGGTTCCCCGGCTTCGTCTGCAAGATCAACGCGCTGCCGGCCACCTGCACCAACCCGACCGGCAACGCCTACTGGTCGTACTGGCACGCCCAGCACGGCGGCCCCTGGTCGTACAGCAACCTCGGCGCGGGCAGCTACAACCCGGCGCCCGGAGACGTCGAGGGCTGGTCCTTCGGCGCGGGCGCCCAGCCGGGCATCACCGCCCCCTGACGCCCGTTGGCGCGGCCGGCCAACGGCGGCGCCACCGGAGCCCCGGCCCCCTGTCCGGACAGGGGGCCGGGTGCACCGGCGTGCCCGGATTCGGTGGTGGGGGCGCCGGCGTCGACGGGTGCGCGTCCGGGTCGCAGGAGCCAAGGGACGTTAGTGACCTGACGACCCGTTGACTCCCCGTCGGACGCCGTGGTCTGATGAACCGGTTTTTCACCCTCGGCATTCAGGGGAAGCCGGTCCGATTCCGGCGCTGACCCGCAACCGTAGACCCACCGCCCGGTGGGTGAGCCGGAATGCCTGGACCGGGGGTCTGTTCACACAGCACTTGCGTCGTCGCGGACTACGACGCAGCTCTTGACGCCCCCGCGTTCCCGGCGGGCGGCCGTCGGCTGCGCCGTGTCTCCCGTGTCGACCGACCAGGGAGTCGTCGTGAGGGTCAGCAGCAGTCGCACACGTCACAGGAACCGGGACCTCGCGTCGCTGGTGGTCGCCGGCACCGTCGCGGTCGCCGCGTGCGGCACCGTCCTGCTCGGCCACCCCGGTACCGCCGCAGCCGACCCGATCGGGCAGTGCACGGCGACGGCGGGCACGTTCGACGTCGATCACCGGGGCCGCAGCGCCACCCGGGGCTGTGACGCCCGCCCCACGACGGGCGCGAACCCGCTGCACGACGCCGGCAACCCCGGCACCACCACGCCGCCCGAGGGCCGGACCCCGGACGCCGCCAAGGGTGGCGCCTACCTCACCGACCCGGCCCGGCTCATCGACGGCCACTACTACGAGGGCTTCCCGGCCTTCGCCGACTTCGGCCTCACCATCGACGGCGCCTACGCCCTCGCCGCCACCGGCACCGACGACGCCGCGCTGCGCAGGATCGTCGACTTCCTGGACCGGCAGGGCAAGGACGCGAGCGAGCGCACCGTCAACGACTGGACGGCCATCGGCACCGAGTACGCCGGCGGCGGCTCGATCGGCAAGGAGGCGCTGCTCGCCGAGGCCGTCGGCCGCGACCCGCGGAACTTCGGCGGCCACGACCTGATCGCCGCCCTCGCCGCGCTGGTGTGCACCAAGGCCGACGCGAACAGCGGCTGTGACGCCCCCGGCAACTACGCCTACGCCACCTCGGTCTTCTCCCAGGCACTCGCCGTCATGGCCCAGCTCCGGGCCGGGGACGCCGCCAACGCAGCCCCTGCGATCGCCTACCTGAAGGGCCTCCAGCACGCGGACGGCTCCTGGCCGAGCCTGATCCCCGCCACCGGCGACTCCGACGTGGACAGCACGGCGATGGCCGTCATGGCCCTGGCCCTCGTGCCCGGGGACGAGGCGGCGCAGGCGGTCGACAGGGGGCTCGGCTGGCTCGCCGCGCGGCAGCTGCCCGACGGCGGCTTTCCCGGTGCGGCCGGCGACTCCACCAACTCGGCCGCGCTGGCCGTCCAGGGCATGACGCTGCGCAAGGCCGACTACGGCGGTCGGATCGCCAAGGCGCTCGACTTCCTCGCCGGGCAGCAGAACGGCGACGGCGGGTTCAACGTCGCCTCCGCCGGCCAGCGGGGTTCGGACGTCCGCGCCTCCACCCAGGTGCTCGGTGGTGCCACCGGGATCTCCTTCGGCACGCTGACCCGCAACCTCGGCGGTACTCCGACGCCGACTCCCTCGGGGACGCCCACCGGCACTCCGACGCCGACTCCCTCGGGGACGCCGACCGGTACGCCGACAGGAACGCCCACCGGTACGCCGACGGGCACTCCCACCGACACGCCGACCGGCACTCCGACAGGAACGCCCACCGGCACCCCGACGGACTCGCCCACCACGACTGCGTCGGCCCCGGTCACCGACGTGCCCTCGACCGGCGGTGGCCCGACCACCCGGCCGGCCGGCGGCGTCGACGCCCCGGCGGGCGGCGCCGACGCCCGGGCCGGGAGCGTGTCGGGGCAGACCGGTTCCGGCAACCTCGCGAGCACCGGAACCCAGGCGCTGACCCTGACCGCAGGTGCCGGTGCGCTGACCGCGCTCGGCGCCGCGGCCGTCCTGGTCGCCCGTCGCCGCCGCACCGCGGCCCCGGGGCGGCACCGGTGAGCCCGGGACGCGCCACGCGCCTCGGGCGGTTGTCCGGGGCGGCGGCGCTGACCTTCGCGCTCGCCTGCGGTGGCGTCGCCGTGGGCGCCGCCCCCGCGGTGGCGGCGCCGTTGCCGATGGACCAGTGCACCACCACCTCGGGCGTCGTCCTCGCGGTGGACTTCGGGAGGTGGGGCGGCCCGCTGCTGCGCTCCTGCGGCACCACCCCGACCACCGGGTACGCCCTGCTCAACCAGGGCGGCTGGAAGACCACCGGCACCGGTCACGACGGCCCGGCGTTCATCTGCCGGATCGGCTACGGCGGCTTCCAGGGCGGCAAGCAGTTCCCGACCCCGGATCAGGAGAAGTGCGTCCTGACGCCCCCGGCCACCGCCTACTGGTCGTACTGGCACGCCGACCCCGGGCGGAACACCTGGTCGTACAGTCAGCTCGGTGCGATGCTCTACCAGCCGAAGCCCGGCAGCGTCGACCTGTGGATCTTCGGCGGGACCGACATCGAGGGCACCGAAGGGCGTCCGGCCTTCTCGCCGGACAGCGTCCGGGCGCTCAACGCCGGCCCCGGTGGGCAGCCCGCCGACCCGGGCCATGGCACTGCGGGCGGCTCCGGCGGTGGCTCCGGCAACGGTGGCTCGGGCGGTTCCGGCAGCGGGTCGACGAGTGGTGGTGCCGGGACGACCGGCGGCAGCGGCTCCGGCGGATCCACCGGCACGACCGGTGGATCCGGGACCGGCCGTGCCCCGGCCCCCGCCAGGCCTCCGGCGGGCGGAGCCCGTCCGCCCGCGCCCGTCACGCCCCCGGGGAACGGCACCGCCGGCACCCCCGAGGACGGCATCACCCCGCCGGGCGCCCCCGAGCCGACGCCGGTACCCGCCACACCGGTGCCGGTCGACCCGCCCACCGCGGCGCCGACGGACACCCCGAGCGACCGGCCGACGGAGCAGGCCGCGGCGGCCGCGCCGACGGCCACCCCCGCCGTGCCCGGCGGCGTGGTGAACGCCGACCCGGTGGCCGACACCCCGCACGACTCCGGCTCGATGGTCCCCGCCGTGGTGGGCTCCGTCCTCGTCGTGGTCCTGGGCGTGGCGACCGTGGTCACCGCGCGCCGCCGCCGGCGACAGGCCGAGTGATCCGGTGACCATGCCCGACAAGCACGCCGCCGGCTCCCCGGCCACCGCCCCCGCGCGGGGCGGGGGCAGTCGGCGCAGCCCGCGGAACCTGCACCCGCTGGCCTGGTGGACGTGGGCGCTCGCCCTCGCCACGGCAGCCAGCCGCACCACCAACCCGCTGCTCCTCCTGCTCGTCCTCGCCGTGCTCGGCTACGTGGTCACCGCCCGCCGCAGCGAGGCCCCGTGGGCGCGCGGGTTCACCTACTACCTGTGGGTGGCCCTGAGCGTGGTGGCGATCCGGGTGCTGTTCCGCTGCGTCTTCGCCACCGGCATCACCCCGCACGACCACCTGCTCTTCTCGCTGCCGCACATCCCGACCCCCGCCTGGTACGCGGGCATCCGGATCGGCGGCCCGGTCTCGCTGGAGGCGACGCTCTCCGCGGCGTTCGACGGGCTGCGGCTGGCCTGCCTGATCTGCTGCATCGGCGCCGCCAACACCCTGGCCAACCCCAAGCGGGCGCTGCGCGTGCTGCCCGGGGCGCTCTACGAGCTGGGTGTCGCCGTCACGGTGTCGCTGAGCGTCGCGCCCCAGCTGGTGCAGAGCGTCCAACGCGTCGCCAGAGCGCGGCGGTTGCGCGCCGGGCGGCGCACGGGCGTGCGCGCGTTGCGCGGCATCGTCGTCCCGGTCCTGGAGGACGCGCTGGAACGCTCGCTCGCTCTGGCCGCCGCGATGGACTCGCGCGGCTACGGACGCTCCGGCACCGCCTCGCGCCGCTCCCGCCGGCTCACCGGAGCGCTGATGCTGCTCGGCATGTGCGGCCTGTGCGCCGGGGTGTACGGGCTGCTGGACGGTACGGCCCCCGCCGCGCTGGGCCTGCCGGCCTTCGTGGTGGGCGCCGTGCTCTGCGTGGCGGGTCTGCTGCTCGGTGGGCGGCGGGTGCGGCGCACCACGTACCGGCCGGACCGCTGGCGGGCCGCCGAATGGGCGGTGGCCGGCTGCGGGGTGACCGCCGCCGTCCTGCTGTTCGCCACCGTCGGCTACGACGCCACCGACCTCAACCCGTCCCTGTACCCGCTGACCTGGCCGGCGCTGCCGCTCGTCCCGGTGCTCGCCCTGCTGCTGGCGGGCGCCGCCGGGATCGTCTCGCCGCCGCCCGGCCGCACGCCCGAGCCCGCCGGCGTGCCCGGGCCGCGTCCGGCCACCCGCACCGACCGCACCACCCGCACCGACCGCACCGACCGCACGACCCGCACCGACCGCACCGACCGCACGACCTGCACCGACCGCACGACCTCCGAGGTGAGCACGTGATCCGATTCGACCGGGTCGGCGTGGTGTACGACGGCGCGACGACGCCCGTCCTGCACGACGTCGACCTGTACGTCCCGGAGGGTGAGCTCTGCCTGGTGGTCGGCCGAACCGGCGTCGGCAAGTCCACCCTGCTCGGCGCCGTCAACGGCCTGGTGCCGCACTTCACCGGCGGTACCCTGCGCGGCCGGGTCACCGTGGACGGGCGCGACACCGCCGACCACCCGCCGCGCGAACTCGCCGACGTGGTCGGCGTGGTGGGACAGGATCCGCTGGCCGGCTTCACCACCGACACGGTGGAGGAGGAACTGGCCTACGTCATGGAGCAGTTGGCGATCCCGCCGGAGGTCATGCGCAAGCGCGTCGAGGAGACCCTCGACCTGCTCGGCCTGGCCGACCTGCGCCACCGCGCCCTGCACGAGCTCTCCGGCGGCCAGCAACAGCGCGTCGCCATCGGCTCGGTGCTCACCGCGCACCCACGGGTGCTGGTCCTGGACGAGCCGACCTCCGCGCTCGACCCGACCGCCGCCGAGGAGGTGCTGGCCGCGATCACCCGGCTGGTCCACGACCTCGGCGTGACCGTCCTGCTCGCCGAACACCGCCTGGAACGCGTCGTCCAGTATGCCGACCGGGTCGCCTACCTGCCCGGCGACGGGACGGTGGTGCACGGGCCGCCCGCGGAGGTCTTCCGGAGCACCGCGATCGCGCCGCCCGTCGTCGGCCTCGGCCGGCTGGCGGGCTGGCAGCCGCTGCCGCTGTCCGTCCGGGACGCCCGCCGCGCCGCGGCCCCGCTGCGGCAGCGGCTCACCGACGTGCCCGTTCCCCCGCCGCGCCGGGCAGCCGCGGCGGGGGAACGGGTGCTGGACGCCCGGGGGGTGGTCGTCCGGTACGGTCCGGTCGCCGCCGTCCGGGACGTCGACCTGGCGTTGCGCGCGGGCGAGGTCACGGCGCTGATGGGCCGCAACGGCTCCGGGAAGTCCTCGCTCCTGTGGGCCCTGCAGGGCTCCGGCCCCCGCCAGGGCGGCAGCGTCAAGGCCACCGGCACCGGGGGAGGCCCGGCCGCGGACCCCAAGCGCCTGCCCGCCGCCCGGGCCCGGCAGCTGGTCGGGCTCGTCCCGCAGACCCCCACCGACCTGCTGTACCTGGAGACGGTGGCGCAGGAACTCGCCCAGGGCGACCTGGAATCCGAGCGCGCGGTCGGGCCGACCGCGCGGCAGCTCCTCGACCGCCTGGCCCCCGGGATCCCGGACGACACCCACCCCCGGGACCTCTCCGAGGGGCAGCAGCTGGCGCTCGTCCTGGCGATCCAACTGGCCGCCGCACCACGGGTCGTCCTGCTGGACGAGCCGACCCGGGGGCTCGACTACCGGGCGAAGGCGGCGCTCACCCGCATCGTGGACGCCCTCGCCGCCGAGGGCCGGACCGTCGTGGTCTCCACCCACGACGTCGAATTCGTCGCCTCCGCCGCCGACCGCGTGGTCGTGATGGCCGAGGGGGAGGTTGTCGCCGACGGCCCCACCGCCGAGGTGATCGTCGCCTCGCCCACCTTCGCCCCCCAGACCGCCAAGATCCTCGCCCCGCTCGGCTACCTGACGGTCGATCAGGTCGCCGGGGTGCTGGAAGCCGTGGAGACGGCCCGGTGACCGCCGTCCGGATCCCCGGCCGGGCCCGGATCGTTGTCGCCCTGGCCGCCTTCATCGGCCTGGTCGCCTTCACCTGGCCGTTCGTCGTCGCCCCCGGGACGTTCGGCTCCAATTACGCCCCGCCGCTGATCTTCGGCGCACTCCTCGTCCTGGTCCTTGCCGTCGTCATCGCCGAGATCTCGGCCGGGGGCATCGACGCCAAGGCCCTCGCCATGCTCGGCGTCCTGTCCGCCGTCAACGCCGGGCTGCGCCCGCTCGGCGCCGGCACGGCCGGGGTGGAGACGGTCTTCTTCGTCCTCGTCCTGGCCGGCCGGGTCTTCGGCCCCGGCTTCGGCTTCACCCTCGGTTGCACCTCGCTGTTCGCCTCCGCCCTGCTCACCGGCGGGGTCGGCCCCTGGATGCCCTACCAGATGTTCGGCTGCGCCTTCGTCGGCATGCTCGCCGGGCTGCTCCCGCCGGCCCGGCGGCGCTGGGAGGTGCCGATGCTGGCCGGGTACGGGGCGTTCTCCGGGTACCTCTTCGGCTTCCTGCTGAACCTCTCCTTCTGGCCGTTCTCCACCGACCCGAACAGCTCGATCGCCTACCTCCCGGGCCTGCCCTTCACCGAGCAGTGGCACCGCTACCTGCTGTTCGACCTCGCCACCTCGCTCGGCTGGGACACCGGCCGCGCCGTCACCACCTTCACCGCCGTGCTCGTCGTCGGGCCGGCCGTGCTGACCGTCTTCCGCCGCGCGGCCCGCCGCGCCAACTTCGAGCCCACGGTGCGTTTCGAGGCCCCGGACGGCACCGGAGCCGCGGCGGGCCCGGTCGCCGGTCCGCTGCCCGCCGGGCCGGTGCGCTCCTGAATCGGGAGGTCCCGCCGCCATGCCCAAGCGTGAGAAGCCCCGAACGGCGACGGTGGACGGGACCGACGTGGTCCTGCTGACCCCGGAGCAGCACGCCGGTCTCGAATCCGCCCGCCGTCAACTGGGCGGGGCACAGGCCCAGGTGGCCCGGATGCGGCTCGACCTCCACCGGGCGCTGCAACTGCTGGGCGAAGCCGAACGGGTGCTGGCGGGCGTCCCCGCCGATCGGGTCGGGCCGGCGAGTGCCGGGACGAATGCCGACCAGGACGCCGGCCCGGACGCCGGGACGCATGCCGCCCCGGCAACCGACCCGACCGCGCGGCCCGACCCCGGCCGGGGCCTGCCCGAACTGCTCGCGGACATCCGGGCCTTCCTGCCGCCCCCGGCGGAGCCGCAGCGCGCCCCCGGCCGCCGGCCGCACGAACGGGCGTCCGGCACCACCAGGGACGGCGGCGGAGTCTCACCATCCGGACGCCGCAGATGATTTCCCCTCCGGCCCCCGCCGTTTGCCCCTAAGCTGGCGGAGCAGCTGGTTCGCCCTGTCCGCCAGGCAGGCGCGTCGCAAGAGGGAACCCGGTGGGAATCCGGGACTGCCCCGCAGCGGTGAGTGGGAACGACCGCCGTCATACGCACTGGGCCCGGGAGGGGCTGGGAAGCGACGGCCAGTAGGTGTCCGCCCTCGACAGGGTGGGCGTGCCCGCGAGTCCGAAGACCTGCCACTGCCCGCCCGCGGACCATCCGCGTGCGGCCATCCGGTGACCTCGTGGGCGGGTCGGCGACCATACCCGGCAGATCAGGCCCCGCACGTTCCGCGGCGGCCGCTGCCCGGTCCGTCATCCCTTCGCGCCCTCGTGTCGTCTCCGGATCCCTGAGGAGCAAGACTCGCGAAGGAGAGTCCCTTGACCACGAAGTCCGCAGCCGCGGCAACCCTCGCCACCGTGCACGGCTACCCCCGCCAGGGCCGCAACCGGGAACTGAAGAAGGCGATCGAGGGGTACTGGAAGGGCGCGGTCACCGCGGAGGCGCTGCTGACCACCGCCGCCGACCTGCGCCGGGAGAACCGGGCCCAGCTCGCCCGGGCCGGCGTCCGGGAGGTCCCGACCGGCGACTTCTCGCTCTACGACCACGTGCTGGACACCACCGTGGCGGTCGGCGCGATCCCCGCCCGGCACCGGGACGCCGTCGAGGCCGACCCGCTGGACGGCTACTTCGCCATGGCGCGCGGCACCCAGGACGTCGCGCCACTGGAGATGACCAAGTGGTTCGACACCAACTACCACTACCTCGTACCCGAGTTGGGCCCCGACACGGTCTTCGTCGCGAACCCGGCCAAGGCCGTCGCGGAGCTCGGCGAGGCCCTCGCCGACGGCCACACCGCCCGGCCGGTGCTGGTCGGCCCCGTCACCTACCTGCTGCTCGCCAAGCCCGCCCCCGGCGTTGACGCCGACTTCCGGCCGATCACCCTGCTGGACCGGCTGCTGCCGGTCTACGCCCAGCTGCTGGCCGCCCTGAAGGAGGCCGGGGCGCAGTGGGTCCAGCTGGACGAGCCCGCCCTCGTCCAGGACCGCACCCCGGCCGAGCTGAATGCCGCCGCCCGCGCCTACCGCGACCTGGGCGCCCTCGCCGACCGGCCGAAGCTCCTGGTCGCGAGCTACTTCGACCGCCTCGGCGAGGCCCTGCCCGTCCTCGCCAAGGCCCCGGTCGAGGGCCTGGCACTGGACTTCACCGGACCGGCCGCCGGCAACCTCGACGACCTCGCCGCCGTGGGCGGGCTGCCCGGCAAGCGGCTGGTGGCCGGGGTGATCGACGGGCGCAACATCTGGATCAACGACCTGGAGAGGTCGCTGGCCACCCTGGCGACCCTGCTCGGTCTCGCCGACCGGGTCGACGTCGCGCCCTCCTGCTCGCTGCTGCACGTGCCCCTCGACGCCGCCGCCGAACGCGACGTCGACCCGCAGATCCTGCGCTGGCTCGCCTTCGCCCGGCAGAAGGCCGCCGAGGCGGCGCTGCTCGCCCGTGGCCTGCGCGAGGGCACCGGCGCGATCACCGCCGAACTCGCCGCCAACCGCGCCGACCTCGCCTCCCGCGCCCACTCGCCGATCACCCGCGACCCGGCCGTGCGCGCCCGGGTCGCCGCCGTCACCGGGGCCGACGCCCGCCGTCCCCAGCCCTACCCCGTGCGGGCCGAGGCCCAGCGCGCACGCCTCGCCCTGCCGCTGCTGCCGACCACCACCATCGGCTCCTTCCCGCAGACCACCGAACTGCGCGTCGCCCGGGCCGACCTGACGGCGGGCCGGATCGACGCGACCGCGTACCGGGAGCGGATGGCGGCCGAGGTCCGCGAGGTCATCGCCTACCAGGAGAAGGCCGGCCTGGACGTCCTCGTCCACGGCGAGCCCGAGCGCAACGACATGGTCCAGTACTTCGCCGAGCAGCTCACCGGCTACCTCGCCACCCGGCACGGCTGGGTGCAGTCCTACGGCACCCGCTACGTCCGGCCGCCGGTCCTCGCCGGGGACATCTCCCGCCCGCACCCGATGACCGTCGACTGGTTCGGCTACGCGCAGGGCCTCACCGACCGACCGGTGAAGGGCATGCTCACCGGCCCGGTCACCATGCTCGCCTGGTCCTTCGTCCGCGACGACCAGCCGCTCGCCGACACCGCCCGCCAGGTCGCCCTCGCCCTGCGCGACGAGGTCACCGACCTGGAGGCCGCGGGCGCCGCCGTCGTCCAGGTCGACGAGCCGGCCCTGCGCGAGACCCTGCCGCTGCGGGCCGCGGACCGCCCGGCCTACCTGGACTGGGCCACCGAGTCCTTCCGGCTGGCGACCTCGGGCGTCCGCGCCGACACCCAGGTCCACACCCACATGTGCTACGCCGAGTTCGGCGCGGTCATGACGGCCATCGACGACCTCGACGCGGACGTCATCTCCCTGGAGGCGACGCGCTCGCACATGGAGGTCGCCGGGGAGCTGGCAGCGGCCGGCTACCCGCGCGAGGTCGGCCCGGGCGTCTGGGACATCCACTCCCCGCGCGTCCCGAACACCGACGAGGTCGTCTCCCTCCTGCGGGCCGGCCTCGCCGCGATCCCGGCCGACCGGCTGTGGGTCAATCCCGACTGCGGCCTGAAGACCCGCGGCTGGCCGGAGACCCGCGCCTCCCTGGACAGCCTGGTCGCCGCCGCCCGCCGCCTGCGGGAGGAACTCGCCGGCTGACCGGACACGGACGGACCCCCGGGGCGGACACGGCCGGCGTGCCGTGCCCGCCCCGGCGGGCCCCCGGCCGCTCAGCGGAGGGACGGACGGGCCCGCCGCTCAGCGGATGCCGGTGGCGCCGTCGTCCTCCGCCGCGGGGCCGGGCTTGTGGGCGACGAAGGTCAACCGGCCCCCCACCCCGATGGTGAGGTCCACGAAGCCCAGCGTCTGCAACCGCGTCAGGAAGGCCGCCGGCTCCACCGGGTTGTAGGTGTCGCCCTCGTGGAAGTGGTGCAACCCGTCGCCGGGCAGGCTGTCCGAGCCCACCAGCACGCCGCCGGGGCGCAGCACCCGCAGGACCTCGGCGAGCAGCCTGTTCTGCAGTGCCGGGGTGGGGACGTGGTGCAGCATCGTGAAGCAGGCCACCGAGTCGAAGGTGTCGTCGGGGAAGGACAGCGCGGTGGCGTCGCCGTGGTGGACCTCGACGTTGGTGGCGGCGAAGCGGGCCGCGAGCGCCTCGGCGGCGGGCTGCTCGTACTCGACCGCGACGAGCCGCTCGACGCGGTGCCGCAGCCAGTCGGTGGCGGCACCGGGACCGGGGCCGACCTCCAGCATCACCGTCCCCAACTCGGCTCCGGCCGTCACCGTGGGCAACACCGAGGTCTGCAACTGCCGGGCCCATTCGGGGCTGGTGCACACTCGCGCGTGGTTGAGGTTCATGCCTCAGAGGCTAGGAAAGGACGCGGGTGGGGCACCACCGCGTACGCTTCCAGATCATGTCGCGAAACGGACAACCTCCGGCCGGTCCGCCGGGCACCGCGGACCAGGTGGCCGCCGCGATCGTGGTGCGCGCCTACGCGCTGGCGCCGGGCAGTCGGTTCGGCACCCACTGGCACGACACGCACCAGGTCGTCTGGGCTCGTAACGGTGTGCTGACCGTGTCGACCGGGGACGGCGAGTGGATCCTGCCGCCGACCCGGGCGCTGTGGATCCCGGCCGGCACCCCGCACCAGACCGCCGCCCTGGCCAGCACCGCCATGCGCAGTCTGAACATCAGCCCGGGCCCCGGGCTGCCCGACTGGTCACTGCCCCAGCCGTTGGCGGTGGGTCCGCTGGTCGCCGTCCTGATCGACCACCTGGCCGGGGCCGCCCTCGCTCCGGAGCACCGGGCCCGGGCCCAGGCCGTCCTGATCGACAACCTGGCGCCGGTCGCCGCCCGCTCGATCGAGGTGCTGATGCCCGCCGATCCCCGGGCCCTGGACGTCGCCCGCGCCCTGGTCGCCGACCCGGCCGACCCGCGGACCCTCGCCCAGTGGGGGCGTCAGGTCGGCTCCAGCGCAAGGACCCTGGCCCGCGCGTTCGCCGCCGACACCGGCCTCACCTTCGCCCGCTGGCGCACCGCCGTCCGGCTGCGCGCGGCCCTCGGGCACCTCGCCCGGGGGGAGCCCGTCACCAGGGTCGCGGGCCGCGTCGGCTACGCGACGCCCAGCGCCTTCGTCGCCGCCTTCGTCCGGGAGACCGGCCTCACCCCCGGCAGCTACTTCCACGGCGGCCCGCCGGAGGTCTGAGCCCGCGCCCGTACCCGCAGCCGCAGCCCGTACCCGCGCCTGCACCCGCAGCCGGTGAGGCCCGCCGCCGGCCCGACCTGCCGTCGGCCCGGCCCGGCACCGCAGGCGCTCGATCAAGCCATCTGATCACCGGTCACCTGGTCACCGACCCGCCCGGCATGACGCGGTACCCGGCCAAGTTGACCTGACCGCGGACCCACGCATCGGCGCACTCCTCGATCGCGAACTCAAGAGGGCGCACCCCGCTGGTGCCGGCGGTGACCAGGCCGCCGGTCTCGGCGTCCCGGACCACCCACGGGCGCCTACCCCGGTCGTCGGCCGGCAGCTGTTCGAGGTGTACCGGGCGCCGACCCGTTGCGCTGGGGTCAGGCCGTCGCCGTGCCAGACGCGGACGATGGCCTGGCCGCCGCCCGCCAGCCCGAGAGGCCAGTCGACGGAGCCGCTGCCGTTCATCAGACGTTCCAGGTCCGTCGTGCTGCCGGAGTCGAGCAGCCACCGCATGGCTCGCAGCTCGTACGCGCTGATCGGCAGCTCGCGGACCGTCTGCCACAGCGCGTCCAGGGCCTCCAGGGCCGGTTTGGTGACGCGCTCCAGGTGGCCATCCACCGAAACGGTCAGGTCGTCACCGATCAACGCGGATCCTCCTCAACGCACACCGGGTGAGTAACGACAACCCGACCGAGCGGCGCCGTCCTGGAGCAGGTCGACGGGCAGACGTGGCCAGCCGCAACCATCGGCGGCTCGGGCGAGCCGCAGCTGATGCACGTCTCCCCGTGGAGCCGAGTGGGGCCTATTGACTCTGGGTCGACAACCCGCGGGCTCGGTGTCTCCGTCACGCCCCTGAGCGTCCCCGGCGGCGACCCCCGAAGGTGCCACAACCTGTGGCACCTTCCTCAGACCGCTTTGGCCCACCGCGCGAACTGGAGCAACTGCTCGTCCCGACCACGGGACAGCCTGACCAGCGTGGCCGGCTCGGCCCGGACCTGGCCGTGCTCTCGTACATGCCGCGGCGCGATCCGCCTCGCGACCAGCAGCGACTCCTTTGCGTGCTGCGGGCGCCCGAGGAGCATGTGCGCCCGGCCGAGGTCGATGTAGTAGTGGCTCCTGCGTTCGGCCGGGAGCTCTCTCGGCGGCGCCCAGCGCGTGGCCGCCTTACCGCGTCATGGAGGTCTTGTCGTTCGCCCAGCTCGACCGCGACCGCCAGCCGGTGGATCGTCAGGCTGTCCGGGCCGACTGCGGTGCCGTCGTGGAGCCGCTCCCGGACGCGCCGGGCCAGTACCTCGGCGTCCCGTAGGTGCTTGCGCGCCAGCTCGGGGACGGCCTGGTGGACCCGGCTGTCGGTGCGGCGGGGCCACCCAGCAGCTCCTCCGGCGTGGTCTGGACTGCCCGCGCGAGGGCGTCGAGCACGGCGTCGGAGGGCCAGCGCTCGCCGCCCTCGGTTTTGCGGATCATGCTGATGCTCACGCCGGAGACGTCGAAGACCTGGCGGCGAGTCAATCCGGCAGCGTGCCGGGCGGTTTCGATGCGCTGACCGAGCGCGGCAGCGGTGGTTCCGGGCATCGTGTGGCTCCGTTCCGTGGTCGCATTCGGAACGGTACCGGCGCCCGTGCGGGAGCTGGGCGGATTCGCCCCGGCGGCCATACCGCCGGGGCGGTCCTGCTACAGGCCGGCCAGCAGCTCGGCGAGCTCGGTCAGCGAGTTCACGGTCCAGTCCGCGTCCGGCGCGCTGGTGGTGAGGCCGATCGGACCGCGGCGGAGGTGTGCGGCTCGCAAGCCGGCCGCCTTGGCCGGTGCCACATCATTCGCCGGGTGGTCGCCCACGTACACGATCTCGTGAGGCTCACCCGGTGCCCACACCGTCACCCGCTCGAAGAATCCGGGACCGGGCTTCGAGACGCCCCACTCTGCCGAGGTCGCGATGCCATCGGCCGGCAGATCGAGGCCACGCAGCAGAGAGGACACCGCGGCGTTCTGGTTGCCCACGATGCCCACCCACAGGCCGGCCTCACGCAACCGGGACAGCGCCGGGCGCACATCCGGGTAGAGGTCCGTCTCGTCGAGGTGGTCGCCCTGGCCGGCTGTCTGTCGGGCACGCCACTCGGCGCCCACGTCCACGCCAGGTTTGATGATCCGGATCGCGTCCGCGTTGTCGCGACCCTCGGCCACCACCTTGCCCACCAGGGCCGACAGCGTGTGCTGCGGAACCCCGAGCCACCGGGCCCAGTCCCCCCAGTACCGGGTGTCACTCGTCAGGGTCTCACCGATGTCGAACACCACGGAGCGCATGGGCCGAGCCTACGGGAGTGTGCCGATCGCTCTCTCGTCCTGCGTGCCCACCCGATCCGAGAGCAGGCCCGCACCGCTGGTCCTGCGGGCCCAGGTGCTGCAGAGTCCCTCGCGCCCTGGGCCCAGGAGAGGCCCGTGTTGGAACTCGGCACACGCGTGAGAGAGTCGGCAGCACAGCTGGTCCACACGTGAGGAGGCTGGTCATGGAGTGGGAGACGTTCGGACGTCGGCGGGTGTACGGCAGCCCCTGGGTGGAGGTGTGGCTCGACGATGTCTCGGTGCCCGGCCTCGGCCGGATCGACCACCACGTCGTCCGCTACCCCCGGGCCTCGACCACCTCCGTCGTGACCGACGACCAGGGCCGGTTCCTCCTCCTCTACCGGCACCGCTTCATTACCGGCCGGTGGGGATGGGAGGTCCCGGCCGGCTGGGCGGAGCCCGGAGAGGACCCGGCCGTCGCCATCGCTCGTGAGGTCGAGGAAGAGACCGGTTGGCGGCCCGGCCGTGTTGAGCTGCTGACCGAGTACGACGCCATGGCCGGCATCAGCGACGCCCATTTCAGGTGCTTCCACATCACCGGCTGCACGCAGGTCGGCGCCCCGGAGGACGCCTCCGAGTCAACCCGCCTTGAGTGGCTGCCCGAGGCCGAGGTGGTCAAGCTACTGACGACCGGCGAGGTGTCGGACGGCCCCTCGCATGCTGCGCTCTCCTACTACCTGGGCCCGCATCGCCTCGCCAGGCGCCCCTGACCTGCGCGCACCGATCGTGGCCGACCTCCGGGACATGGTCACTGCAGGGCCCGTGCCCGCCCTGGCTGGTCAGGGGCGCCGGGCCAGCACCTGCAGCAGTCCGGTGACGGCGACTCCGGCCACGATCTCCCGGCGGTCGATCATGTCCTGGATGCGGTCAAGCGGGACCCACTCGATGCGGTCCGCCTCGTGTGTATCCACGGGCGGGGCGACGAACCGGGCGTTGCGAGCGAGGAACACGTGGTGTTCGGCGTTGGTCATGCCGCCGATCGGCTGGTTGTAGGCGAGCGGCCCGACCACGTCCACCCGCCACCCGGTCTCCTCCAGAACCTCACGGGCGGCCGCAGCCTCAAGGGACTCCCCGTCCTCGACGATCCCCGAGGGAATCTCCCAGTTCCAGGTCTGAGTGGCGAACCGGTGGCGCCACATCATCAGCACCTCGTCACGGTCGTTGAGGACCACCGTGGCCGCCACCGGAGCGAACCTCACCAGGTGGTGCTCGTAACGGGGGCGCCCCGGCGGTTCGACGTCCACAAGATCAAGGTTGACCCACGGGTTTGCGTAGATGGGTCGGCTGCCATGGACAGTCCACTCGCTACTCACGGGCACCTCAGGATCTCGGCAGGGCGGTCGGCGTCATCCTGCCAGAGCTGCCGGTCATGACGGCAGCCCAAGAGCCTGCCCCTGCCGGATGACCCGCTGCCCCTCCATGTCACCGTGGTTGAGGCCGACCGGGCGATGATCGCGGCACGGGAGAGCGGCGACGACGTTGACGCCGCGTGCGAGACCTACGCGGAACGTGGGAGTCAGCTCCAGCAGCTCGCCCGCCTGGTCCTGAGCGATGTGTCGGGCCTCCTCGGAGCGGTCGTGCGCCGCCCGCCACGAGGGCCGTTCGACAGCGACGGCCTTCTGAGGCACGATCAAGCGGCGGGGGGCCCGGCCAACACAACGGCCAGCGCCCCCCCCTGGTCGAAGCAGACTAAGAACGCCTACACACCCATATATAAATTATGATGCAGCTGGAGCAACCACCCCACC
>NZ_JBHWCL010000170.1:0-19956 GCF_042735125.1 Kitasatospora sp. NPDC059599
GCCCGGGAGGACCGGGCGGCGCCGTCGACGCGTCATGTGGTGGCCGTCAGCGCACGGTCAGCGCACGTCAGCGCACCGCCTGCGGGACGCGCTGGGACGGGACGCCCCGGGCCGGGCCTCGGCCGGTGCGGCCGCGGACCCGGCCGGCGCCGCGCCCAGGGCGGTGCCGCGGGTCTCCTCGGCCCACAGCGCGCACACCAGCAGGCCCAGCGCGGTGATGCCGGCGGCGATCAGCATGGTCGGGCCGGTGCCGAGCCCGGTCAGGGACAGCGGCAGCAGGTACGTGCCGACGGCCGCGCCGATCCGGCTGACCGAGGTGGCCACGCCCACGGCGGTGGCCCGGATCTCGGTCGGGAACAGCTCGTTGGGGTAGGTCCAGTCGAGCACGTTGGGCCCGCCGCACAGGAACGCGTACGCGCACAGCGCGGTCAGGGCGATCGCGGCGGGGGCCGTGGGCCACACGCCGAGCAGGGCGAGCGGCACGGTCATCAGGGCGAAGGACCAGATGATGACGGGGCGTCGGCCGCGGCTGTCGATCAGGCGCAGGGCCGGGTAGCAGCCGAGCAGGAAGACGAGGCTGATCAGCCCGGTGCCCAGGGTCTCCATGACGGTGCCGCCGGGCATGCCGAAGGAGGACAGGATCTGCGGGCCGAAGGTGAGCATCGCGAACAGCGGGCCGACCTGGCAGAGGAAGAACAGGCCGCAGAAGAGGGTGCGGCGCCGGTAGGGCTGGGTCATCAGCAGGCGCAGGCCGACGGGCCGGCCGCGCTCGGCCGGGTCGGGCATCAGCTCGCGGCCGTCGACCCGGACCCCGAGGTGCTTCTCGACCACGCGCACCGCGTCGCCGACCCGCCCGTTGGCGGCGAGCCAGCGCGGCGACTCGGGCGAGCCGCGGCGGATCACCAGGAAGACCACGCACAGCACCGTGGAGCTCGCCAGCATCCACCGCCAGCTGCCGGGACCGGCCAGCTCCAGGAACAGGTAGCCCACCACGTAGGCGAGCACGGAGCCGGCGTACCAGGCGACGATCTGCTGGCCGAGCAGACGGCCCCGGTGCTTGGCGGGCAGCCACTCGGCGAGCAGCGAGGTCGCGATGGGGTAGTCGGCGGCCACGGCCATGCCGAGCACGAAGCGCAGCACGGCGATCGCCCACACCTGGTCGACCCAGAACGAGAGCACCGAGCAGGCGACCATCACCAGCAGGTCGGCGGTGTACATCACCTCCCGGCCGATCTTGTCGGTCAGCACGCCGAAGAGCGCGCCGCCGACGAACATGCCGACCAGGGCGGCGGCGCCGATCAGGCTGACCTCGGCGGTGGACAGCCCGAGGTCGGGGCGCATCCCGATCAGGGCGACGCCGACGATGCTCAGGATGTAGCCGTCCAGCAGCGGCCCGCCGGAGCAGGCGAGGGCCAGTCTGCGGTGGAAGCCGGTATACGGGGCGTTGTCGATGGTCTGGGACATGGGCTTGGGGTCCTCCGGAGCGTACGGCGGCGAGCCGGGGGGCCCGTTCACCGTGCGCCGGGTAGACGGCAGGGAACGGCGCCGCCCACGCTGGACGGCGCCATCGCCCGATCACACCGGGCGACCGTCCAGGGTTGCCCCGGCCCACCGGGGTCACCACGAGGTCCAAGGTCAAACGGATTGATGACCTTGGTCCCGAAGCGGACGGGCCTTCCGGCCGTATCGATCCAAGCCCCGCCCAGTCATGCCGGGGCCCGTCGCCGTCCGGCCCCCACAGCGGCGCCGGATCGCGCACACAGCGTGACCCTTCTCACTCACGGGCCCCGAACGGCCCCGTTCTGTGGCCCTTCCCACAAGCCGCGGCGCCCGGCGGCGCCCGGCGGCGCGTCAGCCGTCCGCGCCGGGCCGGGCCGCGCGCAGCCGGGCGAGACCCACGTCCAGGGCGGCCTCCAGGTGCGCCATCGAGCCGGTCATCATCAGGATCAGCACCCCGCCCTGGATGCCCGCCAGCAGCGCCGCGGCCTCCCGCTCCGGGTCCAGCGCGGGGTCGAGCCCACCGGCGTCCCGCAGGTGGCGGATGCCCGCGGCCAGCTGCCCCTGCCACCGCGCCAGCAGCCCGGCGGCCACCGCCCGGGCCGCGCCGGTGGCCGAGCCCACTTCGGACAGGGCCACGTGCAGCGGACAGTCCGCGCCCTGCGCGCGGTAGCGGGCGAGGACCTTGTCGCGCCACCGCTCCCAGGCGCCCCAGGAGGTGAGGGCGCCCAGCTCGGGCTGCTGGTCGTCGAGGACCCGGTCCGCCTCGTGGCGGGCCACGGCCAGCAGCAGTTCGTCCTTCCCACCGGGAAAGTAGTGGAACAACTGGCTCTTGCTGGTCGCGGTGCGGGCCATGACGTCCTCCAGCCGCAGCCCGAACACCCCCTCCTCGCGGATCCGCCCGGCGGCGCCCTCGACGATGCGCTGCCTGGTCGCGGCGCCCTTGCGGGTCAGCGGCACGTGCCCTCCTCGTCCCGGTCGTCGGGTCCGATCCTCGCGCACGGCGCGGTGCCCACCGTGCCCGGCACCCGGCGCACGGCGCACGGCGCGGGTGCGCACCGCGCCCCGGTCAGGGCAGGAGCATCAACTTGCCGGTCGTCCGCCGGGACTCCAGGTCCGCGTGCGCCCGGGCCGCCTCGGCGAGCCGGTAGCGGCCGGTGACCCGCAGGGTCAGCCGCCCGTCCAGGAGCAGGTCGAACACCTCACCGCTGCGCCGCACCAGGGCCTCGCGGGTGGCGACGTGGTGGTGCACCACCGGGTACGTCAGCAGGATGCTGTTGGGCAGGTCGGTGGGCCGCAGCGTCGGCACACCCATGAACGGCCCGTAGTACGCGTGCACCCCGTGCGGGCGCAGGGCCAGCTGCGAGGAGGTGAAGGTGTCGGCGCCGCCGCCGTCGTAGACGACGTCGGCCCCGCGGCCGCCGGTCAGCTCCCGCACGGCCTCCTCGAAGCCCGCGCCGGAGTGGACCAGTACGTGGTCGGCGCCCGCCGCGCGGGCGGCGTCGGTCTTCTCCGGGCGGGAGACCAGGCCGATCACGTTCCCGCCGCGGGCCTTGACCAGCTGGGTGAGCAGCAGACCCACCCCGCCGGCCGCCGCGTGCACCACGGCCGTGTCGCCCGGGCCGACGGGGTAGGTCTCGGTGCCCAGGTGGTTGGCCGTCAGGCCCTGCATCAGGACGCCGCCGGCGAGTTCGTCCGGCACCCCGTCGGGCACCTTGACCAGCGAGTCCGCGGGGACGGCGAGCAACTCGGCGTAGCTGCCCGGGTGGTAGAACCAGGCGACCCGGTCGCCGACGGCCAGGCCGTGCACGCCCGGCCCGAGGGCGGTGACGTGGCCCATGCCCTCGGCGCCCAGGACGGCGGGCGCCGCCCAGCCGCCGGTGCCCTGCGCGCGGGCGCCGACGTCCAGGTAGTTGACGCCGGCGGCACCCAGGCGCACCAGCGCCTCGCCGGGGCCGGGCACCGGGTCCGGCAGCTCGGTCCAGCGCATGACCTCGGGGCCGCCGTGCTCCTCGATCCGGATCGCGTGCATGAGGGAACCGCCTTCCTGTGCGGGCTCGTTCGGGAGGGAACGGTCAGCACGGTAGGCAGCCGAAAATGGACCCTCAAGTCCACAATCGGGCTCGGGGAACGGCCCTCACCCGGCCGGGCGCAGCGGCACCGCGACGTCCGCCACGTGCTCGTCCGGGGCGGCGGTTGCCCAGTTCGGGTAATACACCTCCCGGTCGCAGTCGGCGCGCTCGCACCCGCGTTCGGCTAGCCAGGCCGCGACGGCGTCGTGGGCGGCGGCCATCGTGGCGAAGTCGCCCCGGCGCCGGGACAGTTCGGTGTACGCCTCGCGGTGCGCGGGCTCGACGCGCACCCCGAACAGACCGTCCGGGGCGAGGTCCGCCTCCGTCGGGGCGCAGACCTCGACCAGGGCGGCGGAGTCCTCGGACACCAGGCCGTGGTAGACCGCGAACAGCGGCCCCGACAGGCAGGCCCCGGCCCGCCCCAGCCGGTCGAACAGCAGCCCGGAGGCCTCCGCGAGGAAACCGGGCAGTGCGGCGGCGTCCACGTGCCGGCGCACGAACAGGACCCGCTGCTCGGGCACTTCGCGCTCACGGACCTCGTACACGGCCTCGCCCCTTCCCGTCAGCACCGAGCGGGCGTAGCCCACCGCCTCCCGGCGGGCCGCGTGCACGCCCTCCCGCTCGCGCCAGTACGCGAGCAGCAGCCGCTCGCCCTCCGCGCCGCCCGCGTCCAGGACGGCCGCGATCCGCGCCAGCGGCAGCCCCGCGGCGCGCAGCAGCGCGATCCGCCGGGCCCGTTCGACCTGCTCCGGGCCGTAGCGGCGGATACCGGTGCGCGGGTCGGTGCGGGCGGGCCGCAGCAGGGCCCGCCCGTCGTACAGCCGCAGCGCCTTGACGCTCAGCCTGGTCCGGGCGGCGAGTTCCCCGATGGTGATCAGTTCGTCCTGCACGCCGCCACTGTGCGCCCTGCCCCTGGGGGAGGGGCAACCCGGCCGGCCCGGCCGCCGTGCGCCGCCGGCCGCCCCGCCCGGCTGCGGTGCCCCGCCGTGCGCCGGGCGTCCTCCCCGTTCTCCCGGGATCCGTCGGGAGGGGTGCTTCCCGGGGCGTCGGGGAAACGTCCTGTTCGTTCCCTGCCGCCCGCTTTCTCGGCCGGCGGCGGATTCGCAGCCAATTCGCAGCCAATTCGCAGCCGGTTCACAGGAGTTCGGGCACCGGCCGGTCGGGCCGCCCGGAATTGGTCCGTCCTCCGCGTGATCCGGCCAAGCAGGCCCCTCGATCTTCCAGTCGAAGACATGTACGAATCTAGGGTGATCCCTGACACCCGAGGTGCAGAAGGTGCCATCGGGAGAATGGGGGAAGCTCGTGTTCACGAAGGTCAAGCGGCTGTCAGCCCTGGTGGGGGCCGGCGCGGCCCTCGCACTGTGTGCGACGCCGGCGAGCGCGTCCGAGGCGATCCCGCACATCGACCAGAACGCGGTCAGGGCGTCGGTGCAGGCCCACGGCGGGGTGCTCACCCAGGCCGAGGCCGTGCGGCTGGGCATCAAGCCCAACACGCAGTACCTCGACACCCCGCTGGCGGGCAAGATCCACCGGAAGCTGGCCAGCGGCGCCCGCACCGGCTCGACGGCGGGCGTCGTCGCCAGCCCGAGGAACGCCTCCGGGTGCAACGGCGAGGTCTGCATCGAGGTGACCGGGTCGGGCCTGCACGTGTCCACCTGGAGCACCTTCGCCTACACCAACGGCTACCAGTGCAGCTACGGCGCGTTCTGGGAGGACGGCGACCTCGCCGGCACCGGCCCCCAGGAGTGCAACGACGGCATCGTCTGGAACTCCACCGGCGACCTCGACTTCGGCGGCACGACCCAGATCTGCAACACCTGGGTCGGGATCTCGGGCCGCCCCTGCGAGACCGTCCACGGCTGATCCGACGGGAATCACGGCGGCGGTCCCCCCGGGGCCGCCGCCGTGCCTATGCTGGATCCGGAGGAGAGGACGGCACCATGACCACCGATCAGATCGTGGGGATCCCCGGATGGGCGGAGGGCAGGGGCATGCTCATCCGCGGCGGGACGGGCCCGGGCACGGACTCCGTGGTCCACTCCTACGGGCACGGCGGTCGGCGTGGGCTGCCGGTCGTCGTCTTCGCGCAGTCGACCGCACGGGACCAGACGGAAGCGGCGGTCAGGAACCTGCTCGGGCGGGGCGACCGGCCCGAACGGCTCGAACTCGTCGAGGAGACGCCCACCCCGGTCGTCGTCGACGGCACCGCCGTCACCGCAGTGCGCCGCCGGTCCGGCGACGGCCGCCTGACCTGCGTGAGCTTCCCCTGGCAGGGGGCCACCGTCGCCGTCGCCTCCTGGGAACACCCGCTGGACGCCGCGTTCTTCGCCTCGCTCGGCGCCGTCGACGCCTAGATCCCGGCGCTGCCGTCCCCAAGGAGTGACTGCCGTGACCCGAAAGACCTCGATCGTCCTGGGAGCCGCCGTGGTTCTCCTGACCGTCGCCTCCGCCGGAACGGTCTCCGCGGACACCGCCCGGCACCCCGCCGACGGGACGCTGCGCGTCCAGGGGCGGGAGGTGCACGTCGACCCGGCGGTCGCCCGGCGCATCACCACCGGGCACGGCACCGCCTCCGACTACCGCGCGGCGGGCATCCTGCCCTCGATGCCGCTCCCGGGCGGCACCCGGCCCGACGGCGGGGCCCGGTAGACGGCGGAGCGGCGAAGGGCAGGGCCGACGACTCGGGAGGACCACGCATGGCCATGCACACAGTCGACTTGACCGGTGCCGGGTGGCGCAGGTCCGGCTACAGCAACAACGGCGGCAACTGCGTCGAGGTGGCACCCGGCTTCCCCGGGGTGATGCCCGTCCGTGATTCCAAGGACCCGGACGGGCCGGCCCTGGTCTTCGCCGCCGAGGCCTGGCAGTCGTTCGTCGCCGCCGTCCGCAGCGGCGAGTTCGGCGACTTCGGCGAGTTCGGCGAGGTCTGAGCCGGAGCGTTCGTGAGCCCCGGCGGGGGCGAGAGCCGGGGGCGGGGTCGTGCGATCGTGGGTGCCGTGGACGAACCGGTGGAACGCGTGGACGATCAGGATCGGGTGCTGGCGGTGGTGGACCGGGGTGAAGCCATCCGTCGAGGCTGGCTGCACCGCATCGCGACGACGGTCTGCCGTGATCAGCAGGGGCGGGTGCTGGTCCACCGGCGGCCGGAGAACCTGTCCCGGTTCCCCGGCCACCACGAGGTGATGTTCGGCGGAGCGGTGAACGTCGGCGAGTCCTACGAGCAGGCGGCGGCCAGGGAACTGGCCGAGGAACTGGGCGTGGATGCGCCGGTGCGCTTCCTGTTCACGTTCCTGTGCCGGGGGGCGATCAGCCCGTACTGGCTCGGCGTGCACGAGGCCGTGGTCACGGGCGAGGTGACACCCGACCCTGGCGAGGTCGCCTGGCACGGATGGCTGACGGAGGCGGAGCTGCGGGAGGCCGTGCGGAAGTGGCGCTTCATCCCGGACGGGCAGGAGGCGTTCGATCGCTATCTCACCTGGCGCCGTGACCGGCCCCGGAACGGGCCGTGAGGCGGACGTGGCTGCGCGGCCCCGGCCACCGGGAGATGCCCGGGGGCGCCGCCGTCCTGCGGCGAGCGGGGGGAGAGGACCGAATGGTTCGGGTGGGCCCTGCATAGACCGGTCGTACTCCGGACCCGGACGGTGCCAGGAGGGGGAAGTCCGGAGATCGCTGAGCCGGCATCCTGAAGCGCAGGCCCGGGCCGTTCGCGGTCCGGGCCTGCGGGCGTGGCCGCTGGTCGGGGTCGTGATCAGCCGACCGGGACGGGGACGCCCCGGATGAGGAGGGGCAGGCTGGCGCCGTGTTCCCAGGCGTCCCATGCGTCCTCGACGCGCCGGTGCTGGTCGTCGGCCATGACCCGGTGCAGCTTCGCCTGGGGCACCCAGTGCAGGGCACAGACGTCCTGCGGCGGCCGGTGCGGGCGGACGGCCCCGGCCTGCCGGGAGGTGACCACCCCGCCCGCGTAGACGAAGTCGATGCTTTCCGGGAGTTCACCGGCGGGGGAGTAGTCGACCGTGAGGATGGTGCGCAGCGGCAGGACGAGTCCGGTCTGCGTTTCGAGGTGCCGCCGGGCCGCGAGGTGCGGCAGCTCGTTCTGCTCGGCGCTGCCTCCGGGCAGGGTCAGCCCGTCGTGGTGGACGGAATCGACCAGGAGCACGAAGAAGTCCCCTGACCCCTGGGGGTCCTCGCGCAGCACGAAGACTTGCTGACCCGACCGCCGGCCGGGAGGCTTGCTGCTGAAGAGGGCCTTGCTCAACTCTGCTCCAGATGTGAGGAATTGCTGTCGGAGGGCAGCGGCCACCCGTCGAACGGCCGACGGCGTGACCTCCCGCAGGTGCCCGGCGCGAACTCCCTCGGGTCGAGCGACCGGATCGCGGAGAGGTCGACCCGCCGCTGGGGCCCGGTGGCTCCCAGCGGCCGGAGCACCGCCTTGCCGAACGCGGCCTCCACGAAGACGCCCTCACTCGGCTTCCCGCTCCCGATATCGCTGAAGTCCAGCACCACCTCGTGGAGTTGGAACCAGCCCTCGGGTCTCTGCGCGTCAGACATGGAGTCTCCGTAGGTTGCGCTGCGCTCTCGGCGAATCACCGGGTGTAGCCATGGTGGCTTGAGCGGCCCTACTATCGGAAGTCGATCTGAAGCTTGAAGTCGGTACTCGGCAAGTAGGTGAAGGTCATTGAACCTCAAGGAACTTGATCCAACATCAGGCCCATGGGCGCCCTTCGGGGTGCAACTTCGCAGGTCACGCAAGGCTGCCGGTCTCACGCAAGCCCAGTTGGCGAGGCTGGTGGGGGTCGATGCCTCCTACGTCTCCTATGCCGAACTTGCCCCGCCCGATCGGACCCCGCCGAGCGAGAAGTTCGCGCGTGATGCCGATCGAGTGCTTGAGACCGGTGGAACCCTGCTGCTGATGTGGCTCCAGGCCAAGCACTCGGCGTTGCTGGAGGGCTTTCCCGAGTACGCGGCCAACGAGACGCGAGCCCGTGAGATCCGGATCTTCGAACTCGGTGTCGTCCCCGGTCTGCTGCAGACGAAGTCCTACGCGGCGGCTCTTGCCAGGGCAGACGTTCGTCGAAGGGACATCACTCCCAAGCAGGCGGAGGAGCGGCTGACCTTTCTGCTTGCGCGGCAGGAAGCCCTTGCACGACGAGATCCGCCACTTATCCATGCTGTGCTGGACGAGAGCTGCCTCCGGCGGATCATCGGTGGCCCGGAGGTCATGCGGGAGCAGCTCGGGCAACTTGAACAGCTCTGTGACCAAGGGCGCGTAGTCCTGCAGGTAGCGCCGTTCAGCATGGGGGAGCACAGGCCGTTCGCCTTGCCGATGCGGCTGCTGACGCTCCCTGACGGCGCTCTGTTTGGCTACTCTGAATCTGAGGGACGAGGGCACGTCGAGCGGGATGACGACCGGCTCCGTGACTGGCGCAGGCGATACGATCGCCTCCAGGTGGGGGCGCTGGGTGAGTCGGCGACTCTCGAACTGATACTCCGCGCCCGGAAGGAATCTCATGGCTGATCTCGACTTGGCTACCGCTTCGTGGGTGAAGTCGACATACAGCCAACAGGGCGGCGACTGCCTTGAGGTCGCGCGAGGTTTTTGCGAACTGATGCCTGTCCGTGACTCCAAGGATCCTCAGGGCCCGGCCTTGATCTTCCTGGCTGCGGCCTGGACGTCGTTCCTCACCGCCGTCCGCAGTGGTGAGTTCGGCGAGGTCTGAGAGGAGCATTATGACCGATCGCTTCAACCAGATCGGCGCCAAGTGGCGTAAGAGCACGTACAGCAACGGTGGGGGCGGCTGCATCGAGGTAGACGATGCGCACCCTGGCAGGGTCCGTGACTCGAAGGATCCTCAGGGGCCTGCCCTCGTCTTCCCTGCCGAGGCCTGGGCGTCGTTCGTCGCCGCTGTCCGCGGTGGCGAGTTCGGCGACGTCTGACAAGAGCCTCGGGCCCGGGCCGTTCGCGGTCCGGGCCTGCGGGCGTGGCCGCTGGTCGGGGTCGTGATCAGCCGACCGGGACGGGGACGCCCCGGATGAGGAGGGGCAGGCTGGCGCCGTGTTCCCAGGCGTCCCATGCGTCCTCGACGCGCCGGTGCTGGTCGTCGGCCATGACCCGGTGCAGCTTCGCCTGGGGCACCCAGTGCAGGGCGTAGACGTCCTGCGGCGGCCGGTGCGGGCGGACGGCCCCGGCCTGCCGGGAGGTGACCACCCCGCCCGCGTAGACGAAGTCGATGCCCTCGGGGAGGTCGGCGGCGGGGGAGTAGTCGACCGTGAGGATGGTGCGCAGCGGCAGAACGAGTCCGGTCTGCGTTTCGAGGTGCCGCCGGGCCGAGAGGTGCGGCAGCTCGTTCTGCTCGGCGCTGCCACCGGGCAGGGTCAGCCCGTCGTGGTGGACGGAATCGACCAGGAGCACGAAGAAGTCCCCTGACCCCCCGGGGTCCTCGCGCAGCACGAAGACTTGCTGGCCCGACCGCCGGCCGGGAGGCTTGCCGTGAAAGAGGGACGTGCTCAACTCTGCTCCAGGTATGAGGAATTGCTGTCGGAGGGCAGCGGCCACCCGTCGAACGGCCGCCGGCGCGACCTCCCGCAGGTGCCCGGCGCGAACTCCCTCGGGTCGAGCGACCGGATCGCGGAGAGGTCGACCCGCCGCTGGGGCCCGGTGGCTCCCAGCGGCCGGAGCACCGCCTTGCCGAACGCGGCCTCCACGAAGACGCCCTCACTCGGTTTCCCGTTCCCGATATCGGTGAAGTCCCGCACCACCTCGTGGAGTTGGAAGAAGGAGTCGGGTTTCTGTGCGTCAGGCATGGGAGTCTCCACAGGTAGCGCTGTGCTTCCGGCAAATCACCGGGTGTAGCCATGATGGTGTTTCGATCGCTACGATCGCCAGGCTTCCACTTTCACAGTTCTGTCGAGTGACAAGGTGAGGACGGTCGTGGAGCTTGATGACGGGGATCAGTCACTGTCTCCTGCTGTGCGCTTCGGGCAGGAACTCCGCAGGCAGCGACGTGCGAGGGGCTGGTCGCAGGCGGATCTCGGCAAGCGCATGGGCTATAGCCATGGCCTGATCTCCTACCTCGAAGGGGCTAAGAAGCCTGTAACGCGTAAATTTTCGGTTGCAGCTGACCGGGTGTTCGGCACGGATGGAATGTTTGTCGAACTATGGCGCCGGATCTCAAACGCCAGCTTGCTGGAAGGATTTGATGAGTACGTAGAGGCCGAGACGCGGTGTCGAAAGATCCGCACTTTTGCGTTAAACGTCGTTCCGGGCCTGTTCCAGACGGAGACGTACGCGACAGCCCTGGCAAGCGCGGCAGTCCTTCGCGGCAGCATCACCAAGTCCCAGGCCCAAGAGCGAGTTGACTTCCTCATGGGGCGCCAACAGGTGCTTCATCGTGATCCACCGCCGACAGTTCACGCTGTCATGGATGAGAGCTGCCTGCTTCGTCCGGTGGGCGGGCGCGATGTCATGCTCCACCAGCTCCGACATCTTGAGAGCCTGGCCGAGCTTCCGGCCCTTACGCTACAGGTGGCCCCCTTTACCCTTGGGGAGCACGTCCCGTTCACGATGCCGATCGTCCTCCTGACCCTGCGAGACCGCTCGGTTGTCGGCTATGCCGAGTCCCAGGCGCGTGGCATCGTGGAGCGGGGGCGCACCGCGGTCGAAGCCTGGGACAGTGACTACGATCAACTCCAGGTGGAGTCACTGTCCAAAGTGGCCTCGCTCGACCTGATCCGCGCTGCTCGGAAGGACCTTGAATGATCAGCCCCACTCTCGATCTAACCGGTGCCAGATGGCAAAAGTCCGGTTACAGCAACAACGGGGGCAACTGCGTGGAGGTAGCTCCCGGCTTCCCCGGTGTGATGCCTGTTCGCGATTCCAAGGACCCCAGTGGCCCGACCCTGCTGTTCCCCGCCGAGGCCTGGGCGTCGTTCGTCGCCGCCGTCCGCAGTGGGGAGTTCGGCGGCGTCTGACAAGAACCTCGGGCCCGGACCGCTCCCACATGCGGTCCGGGCCCGAGTAGTGCGGGGGCAGAGTGGGCGCCATCGCCGGCGCTCAGTCGTGAAACGTCTGGCAAGTCCGCGCGATCAGCTTGCGTGAGGGTGGCCGCTGTGGGCCGACGCCGCGAAGTGCAGCCCCTGCCACCCCGGCAACGACTCGCACTGATCGGCCAGTTGCGGTGGTCCCGGCCCGGCCGGGACCACCGCCACGCGGACGGGTGCAGTTCACCCTGATCCCTGCACCCGGGCGGGCGTTCAGTCATCGGACTGCCAAGACACTGGACAGATTCACGTACGGCGACCGCGAGGCGGCGCGGATTCCGGAGGGGTCTTTTGAGCGAGCAATCCGAGAGCTACCACGTCACCGGGCACCCGAGGCTCGACGCCAACGGCGTCACCATCTGGCAGCAGTACGGCGGAAGGGCCCCGGAGGGGTTCTTCTACGACGGGTGGTACAAGTTCGTGCCGGGGGACCCTCGTTACGACGAGCTGCTCCCGCAAGCACGGCAGAATCCGCAGGATGTCGAAGAGAGCACGGCCCCGGTCTACCCCGAGACCTTGGCCATCCTGGACGAGATGCAGCGCAAGACGCGGGAGCGGAACGCGGGGCAGTGAGCAGAACTTCCGACGTACGGGGCTCCGCGTGCCGCAGGCCCGGGCCGCCACCACGCGGTCCGGGCCTGCGGACGTTCTCCGCGTCCCCTGTTACGAGCCGGCGGTGGCCGCTTCCAGGGTGGTGGCCATCACGGGGCTGGTGAAGGTGTTCGTCGCGTCGCCCGTGGACTCGTGGTACGAGCCCCACTTGAGGTAGTCGCTGTCGCCGTCCCAGGTGGTGCCCTTGAAGGTGCCGGAGCCGGTGGTGAAGGTCTGCTTCTTGCCGTCGAACCAGAAGTCGATGGTGCCGTCGGTCCGGCCCAGGCGGATCTTCAGTGCGTAGGAGTGCCACTGGCCGTTGGTCGTCGGGGCGGTCCACAGCGTGTGCGACACGTGCTGGGTGTCCCATTCCTGGAGCCGGATGCGCCCGTTGGTGGCGTCGATCTCGATGGGGTGGTTGGCCGTGTCGGTGCTCGGTGAGCACTTGAGCTGGAAGACGTAGCGGCTGTTGTCGTCCTTGATGTCGACCTTGGATGACCAGCCGAGGTAGAAGGTGTCGCCCTTCTTCAGCTCGGGGCTGAGCGTCTCGCAGCGTTCCTGCCCGGCGGCCTGGTAGGCCCGCCACACCTTGCCCTTGGCGGCGTCGTTGACGACCTTGAAGTTGCCCGAGGCGCACTGCACGGAGGCGAAGGAGGACGGGCCCTTGCTCGTGCTCGGGGTCCACAGCACCTGGCCTGCCGCGCTGCTGGGGGCCGCGGTGGCCCAGGAGAGCGCGAGCACGGTGGTGGCCACGCCCCCGTAGGTGAGCGTGCGGCGGCGGGACGGACGGGACATGGGTCTCCCCGGGGAGGTGCGGAATCGGACGCGGGCCCGGGCCGGGACGACCGGCCCGAGCCTACGCAGCGATTCGACCATCTGCCGGGCCCGTGAACCAGGCGGAACCACGGGCGGAAGTACCTGCGGGGTTACTTCCGCCGGTGTCCTCACGGGTCGTCAGCCGGCGCCCTCGGGGGTCTGTTCGTCGTAGGAGGAGGTGCCTTCGTCCAGCAGCGGTTCCTGCGTCTTGAGGTGGGCGGGGGCCAGGGCCCGCAGCGTGTGGTAGCCGGTGATGACGACCAGGGTGCCCAGCGCGATGCCGCTGAGGCTGAAGGTGTCGGTGAACTTCAGTGTCACGTTGCCGATGCCGATGATGATGCCCGCCGCGGCCGGCACCAGGTTGAGCGGGTTGCGCAGGTCCACCCCGGACTTGGTCCAGATCTGGGCGCCGAGCAGGCCGATCATGCCGTAGAGGATGACGGTGATGCCGCCGAGCACGCCGCCGGGGATGGCGGCGACGATGGCGCCGAACTTGGGGCAGATGCCGAAGAGCAGCGCGAAGCAGGCCGCCGCCCAGTACGCGGCGGTGGAGTAGACCCGGGTCGCGGCCATGACGCCGATGTTCTCCGAGTAGGTGGTGTTCGGCGGGCCGCCGACGGCGGTGGAGAGCATGGAGGCGACGCCGTCGGCGGAGATCGCGGTGCCGAGCCTGTCGTCGAGGTTGGTGCCGGTCATCTCGCCGACGGCCTTGACGTGTCCGGCGTTCTCGGCGACGAGGGCGATCACCACGGGCAGGGCGACGAGGATCGCGGACCACTGGAAGGAGGGGCCGTGCAGGGTGGGCAGGCCGACCCAGTCGGCCTTGCCGACGCCGGACAGGTCCAGGCGCCAGTGGTCGGTCGGGTGGCCGCTCGCGTCCACCGAGTGGATCTTCCCGAAGACGCGGTCGAACAGCCAGGAGATCCCGTACCCGAAGACCAGCCCCAGGAAGATCGCCACCCGCGACCAGAAGCCGCGCAGGCCCACGACGGCCAGCCCGGTGAAGAACATCACCAGCAGCGCCGTCCACTGGTCCTGCGGCCAGTACGTGGAGGCCGTCACCGGGGCCAGGTTGAAGCCGATCAGCATGACGACCGCGCCGGTGACGATCGGCGGCATCGCCGCGTGGATGATCCGCGCCCCGAACCGCTGGACGGCGACGCCCACCAGGAACAGGACCGCGGCCACGACGAAAACCGCGCCGGTGACCGTCGCGCTGGTGCCGCCCTGGGCCCGGATCACCGCGGCGACGCCGACGAAGGACAGCGAGCAGCCCAGGTAGCTGGGCACCCGGCCGCGGGTGGCCAGCAGGAAGATCACGGTCGCCACGCCGGACATCATGATCGCGAGGTTCGGGTCGAGCCCCATCAGTACGGGTGCCACGAAGCTGGCCCCGAACATCGCCACCACGTGCTGGGCGCCCAGTCCTGCCGTGCGGGGCCAGGAGAGCCGTTCGTCGGGGCGGACCACCGCCCCCGGTGCGGGCGTGCGCCCGTCACCGTGCAGCTTCCAGCGCACGCCGAGATCCATGATGAGGTATCGCTTTCTCTGAACTTCCGGGGGACTGTCGGCACCATTCTCGTGGTCACCGGGTGGTCCATCGAATCCCCGCGTCCCGGCCGCCCGTTCCAGGGGCCCGGTATCCGCGCTGGTCAGGGATGGTCCGCCCGTTCCGGCGTCCCTGACTGCCCGTGACCACTGGCGGTCGGGGCGGATCGCCGTGCAAGCTCCGGCCGGGGTGCGCCGCCGGGGTGCGGTGGTGGCCCCGGGGCGCCGCGACGTCCGGCCGTCACCCGGAGGACGCCTGCACGTCACCCGGGCGACACCCAGTGATTGCCGAGTCGCCTACTGTCATATGCTTGTCATATTGATCGAGGGGCGGGTCGTGGATTTCCGATTGCTGGGCTCGGTGGCCGCCGTGGCCACGGACGGCCGGGAGCTGCCCACCGGATCCGCCAAACGCCGCAGCCTGCTGGCCATGCTGCTGCTGAACCCCGGCGCCCCGGTCACCGTGGACCGGCTCACCGAGACGCTGTGGGACGAGGAACCGCCCCGCCACTCACGCACCGTCATCCACAACCACGTCTCCGGCCTGCGCGCGCTGCTCGCCGCGCACGGCGCGCCCGCCGTCGGCGTCGAACTGGTCACCGACGGCGGCGCCTACCTGCTGCGGGTGCCCGAACTCGCCGTGGACACCGCCCGCTTCGAACACCTGCTGTGCTCCGCCCGGTCGACGCCCGACACCGCCGAGGCGGTCACGGCCCTGCGGGAAGCACTCGCGCTGTGGCGCGGCCCCGCCCTCGCCGGCACCGCGCCCAGCGTCCCGCTGCAGTGCGCCGCGCACGCCCTGGAGGAACTGCGGCTCGCGGCCGTGGAGGAACTGGCCCGCGCCCACGGCC
The DNA here is from genome assembly GCF_042735125.1 of Kitasatospora sp. NPDC059599. Taxonomy (NCBI): domain Bacteria; kingdom Bacillati; phylum Actinomycetota; class Actinomycetes; order Kitasatosporales; family Streptomycetaceae; genus Kitasatospora; species Kitasatospora sp. NPDC059599. Next base: position 15,413 of record NZ_JBHWCL010000170.1, read on the forward strand.
GCCTCGGCGACCACGGCGCGGCCGCCGGCGTGCTGTCCACCGAGGCCACGATGAACCCGCTGCGCGAGCCCCTGGTCGCGGCGCTCGTCCTGGCGCTCGGCCGGGCCGGACGCCGCTCGGAAGCCCTGGACTGGTACCACCGCACCCGCCGGGCGCTGGCCGAGGACCTGGGCATCGACCCCGGGCCCGAACTCGTCGAGGCCTACGACTCCCTGCTGCGCACCGACGCCGCCGCCCTGCGGTCCGACCGGGTCCCGCCCCCGCGCGTGCCCACCGTCGGCGGCCTGGCAGCCTCCGCCGCCGCGCCCGCACCCGCCGCCGCACCCACGCCCGCGCCCCTGCCCGTCGAGGCGCCCGTGCCCGTGCACGCCACCGCCGCCGGGCCCGCCGACCCCGTCCGCACGCCGCGCACCACCCCCTGGCCCTTCCCCCGCCGCCCGCGCGGCTTCTCCGGCCGCGAGGACGAACTGGCCGCACTCGACCGGGCCACCGCCGGCCCCGGCGCCATCGCCGTCGTCACCGGCGGCGCCGGGATCGGCAAGACCACCCTCGCCCTGTACTGGGCCCACCGCCGCCAGGACGACTTCCCCGACGGCCGGCTGTACGTCGACCTCTGCGGCCACAGCCCGCTGCCCGAACGCTCCACCCCCGCCGTCCTGCGCGAACTGCTGCTCGGCCTCGGCCTGCCCGCCGAGGAGATGCCCGCGACCCCCGAGGCCATGGCCGCCCGCTACCGCGAACTGACCGCCGGCCGCCGGATGCTCATCGTCCTGGACAACGCCCGCCGCTCCGACCGGGTCCGCCCGCTGCTGCCCGACGGCGAGGACTGCGTCACCCTGGTCACCAGCCGCGACCGGCTCGGCGGCCTGGTCGCCTCCGACGCCGCCCGCCCCGTCCCGCTCGCCCAACTGTCGCCCCCGCAGGCCGTCACCCTGCTCGCCGCCACCCTCGGCGCCGACCTCGTCGCCGCCGAACCCGAAGCCGCCGCCCGGCTGGCCGCCCTGTGCGACGGCCTGCCGCTCGCCCTGCGCCTGGCCGCCGCCCGCGTCGCCACCGGCCCCGCCCGCGACCTCGCCGAACTCGCCGCCGAACTCGCCGACGAACAGGACCGGCTGGGCATCCTCGACGTCGAGGACACCAGCGTCGCCGCCGCCCTCGCCCTCACCGTCCAGCACCTCTCCGAGCCCGCCCGCCGGATGTTCCACCGCCTCGGCGCCCACACCGGCACCACCCTCGACAGCCGCACCGCCGCCGCCCTCGCCGACTGCCGCCCCGCCGAGGCCTCCGGCGCCCTCGGCCAACTCGCCACCGCCCACCTCATCGTGGAGATCGGCCGCGACGCCTACACCCTCCACGACCTCGTCCGCCTCTACGCCCGCAGCCTGCCCGGCGAGGTCGACGACGAGGTGCTGCCGCGCCTGCTCGACCACCTGATGAACACCCTGGTCGCCGCCTGCGACGCCGCCGAACCGGGCAGCGAGCCCTGCTGCGCCCTGCCGCCCGGCACCCGCCCCGCCGAGGTCCGCCCGTTCCCGGACCGCACGAGCGCGCTCGCCTGGTACGCCGCCGAACGGGACACCCTGCGCGGCGCGGTCGGGGCGGCGGTCACCGCCGGACTGCACGACCGGGCCTGGCGCCTGGTCCTGCTGCAGTGGCCGCTGATCGTGTGGCAGGTCCGGGACGGCTGGGTGCCGCTGCTCGAACACGGCCTGGCCGCCGCCGAGGCCGACCACGACCCGGCCGCCCAGTCCCGCGCCCGCGCCCTGCTCGGCTGGGTCCTGCTGGAGGAGGGCCACCACGACCGGGCCCTGGTCCACCTCGAACGCGCCCCCGACCTCGCCGCCCGGGCCGGCGACGGCACCGCGCAGGCCGTCGCCCTGATGAACCTGGCCGTCGCCCTCGGCCGCCACGGCAGGAACACGCGGGTCCGCGGGCTGCTGGTCCGCGCCCTGTCGCTGTCCGAACGGGCCGGCCGCGTCGACCTGGTCGCCCTCGCCCGCCAGCACCTCGCCCAGGAATGCCTGAGCGCCGGCAGCCCCGAGGAGGCCGCCCACCACGCCGCCCGCGGCCTGGCCGTCGCCGAAGCCCCCTTCCCCGCCGCCCGCCGCGTCCTGCTGCAGACCCTCTACGGCCGTGCCCTCGCGGCCACCGGCCACCCGGAGGAGGCCGCCCTCCACCTCGACGCCGCCGTCCGCGCCGCCCGCGCCCACCAGTACGGCGACGGGGAGGCGGGCGCCCTGGCAGCCCTGCACACCCTCACGGCCACGGCTTCTGCCACGGCTGCGGCCGCGACCGCGGCCGCGGCACCGGCCACCGCGACCGCCACCGCGACCGCCACCGCGGGCCCGCGCGGCCGCTGACCACGACCACCGGGCGCCACCGCGCGGACGGCGGGGAACGCGACGGGGGAGCGGGGTCAGCCGTCGAGGAGGCCGGCCACCAGACGGCGGGCGTAGGCGGCGTCCAGCTCCGCCGGGCGGAAGAGGATGCGGTACATCAGCGGGGCGACGACGCGGTCCATCGCCGTCTCGACGTCGGGCACCGGCTCCCCGCGTCCGCGGGCCCGGGCGAGGACGGTGTCGATCTGCTCGGCGGCGTAGGCCGAGCACCGGCCGGCGTTGTCGCCGTCGGGGTCGCCGAGCAGGGCGTCGCGGACGTAGGCACGGCCCGAGGGGGAGGACATCTCGTCGAGGAACTGCTCGGCCCAGGCCGTCAGGTCGCCCCGCAGGTCACCGTGGTCCTGCGGCGCGGTGTCGGGCCGCAGGCGCTCCACGGCGACGTCCGACAGCAGCTCCTGCAGGTCACCCCAGCGGCGGTAGACCGTCGACGGCGTGACCCCGGCCCGCTGGGCGACCATCGGCACCGTCAGCGCGTCGCGGCCCGCCTCCGCCAGCAGCTCGCGCACGGCGGTGTGCACCGCGGCCTGGACCCGGGCGCTGCGCCCGCCGGGGCGCACCATCTGCCTGCGACTCATGCGGTCCACCGTAAAGCACAGCCGTTGCGTTTACCGCCGGCTCCGTGGCACGCCCCGTCACCCGGCCGCCGCCGCGTCCGGCCGCCGTCACCCGGCCGCCGGGGCGAGGGTGCGGACCGGGCGGGTGCGCTCGTGGGCGTGGGCGACCCGCAGCAGGGTGCGTTCGTCCAGGGGGCGGGCGAGCAGCTGCATGCCGATCGGCAGGCCGGCCGGGTCGTGGCCGACGGGCAGGGACAGGGCGGGCGCGCCGGTGACGTTGGCGGGGGCGGACAGCCGGACGTAGGCGTCGGAGACGCTCTCGGTGGTGCCGTCGGGCCAGCCGACGCTCTCCTGTCCGGCCGGTACGGCGGTCATCGGGACGGCCGGGGCGGCGATCACGTCGACCCGCTCCCACAGCCCCGCCCACTCCTGCCGCATCAGGGTCCGGGCGCGCTGGGCGCGCAGGTGGTCCGTGGCGCCCATCAGCGCGCCCGCCTCCAGCAGGACGCGGACGTCGTCCCCGTAGCGGTCGGGCGCCGAGCGCAGGGCGGACTCGTGGTGGACGGTGGCCTCGGGGACCATCAGGCCCCAGTGGGCGGCCCGGATGTAGCGGGTGAGCGGGATGTCGACCGGGACGAGCCGGGCGCCGAGCGCCGCCAGGTGGTCGACGGCCTGCCGCACGGCGGCCTCCACCGGTTCGGTGACGCGGTCGAAGTAGTAGGTGCGCGGCACGCCGACGCGCAGCCCGGTCAGGTCGGTGTCCGGGTGGGGCCGGTAGTCGGCGGCGGGGACGTCGAGCGAGGCGGGGTCGCGCGGGTCGTGGCCGGCCAGGGCGGCCAGGACGAGGGCGGCGTCCTCGGCGGTGCGGGTGAGCGGGCCGACGTGGTCCAGCGACCAGGACAGCGGGGTGACGCCGTGGCGGGGGACGAGCCCGTAGGTGGGCTTGAGGCCGACGACGCCGTTGAGCGCGGCGGGCACCCGGATCGAGCCGCCGGTGTCGGTGCCCAGGGCGAAGGCCGCCGCGCCCGCGGCCACGGCGGCCGCCGAGCCGCCGCTGGAGCCGCCGGCGATCCGGTCGCGGTCCCAGGCGTTGCGGGTGCGCGGGGTGATCAGGCCGTAGGCGAACTCGTGGGTGTGGGTCTTGCCGACGAGGACGGCGCCGGCCGCCGCGAGCCGGGCGGTCACGGTGGCGTCGGTGTCCGCGCGGTGCCCCTCGCGGACCCGGGAGCCGGCTCCGGTGGGCAGGCCGGCGACGTCGATCAGGTCCTTGAGGGCGACGGGGACGCCGTGCAGTGGCCCGCGCGGGCCGCTGCGGGCGATCTCCCGTTCCGCCTCGCGCGCCGCCTCGCGCGCCCGCTCGGCGGTGACGCCGGCGTAGGCGCCGAGGCCGGGCTCGACCCGCTCGATGCGGTCGAGGACCGACTCCACCAGTTCGACGGGGGACAGGCGCCGGGCGTGGATCTCCCGCGCGGCGGCCGCCAGTGACAGCTCGTACGGCCGCATCACGCCACCTCCGTGCCGTGGTCGTGCACCGCGCGGTAGGCGGCGGCCGGCGGGGTGTCCGCGAGGTCCAGCTCCCGCAGGACGGCGA
>NZ_JBHWCL010000171.1:0-19904 GCF_042735125.1 Kitasatospora sp. NPDC059599
GGCGCGTGCTCCACCGGCGCACCGGGCGCGGCGGCCGGGGCACCCGGCAGGCCCATCAGCCCGGGCACGGCGTCCGGCGGCGCGAGCAGCGTCGGCGCCGGCTCGGCGGCCGGGGCGGGAGCGGGTGCCTGGGCCGACGGGGCGGCCGGGGGCTGGACGGCGGACGGCGGGACCGGGGGCACGCCGTAGCCGCCGCTCGCCGGCGGCATCAGCATGGTCGCGGCCTCGGCGCCGGCCGGCGCGGGCGCGTCGGGCCGGTCCGACCCGGTGGTCCGCAGCCCGTCGGGCATCAGGACGGTCGCCGCCTCGGCGCCGGCCGACGGCCCTGCGAGCGGCCCGGCGGGCGGCCCGGCGGGCGGTGCGAACGGCGGTGCGAACGGCGGTGCGAACGGCGCGACCGGCTCGACGGGCGGCGGCAGGGGGACGGCGGTGCCCGGCTGCGGCGGCGCGATGACCGGCGGCGCGACGTCGGGCGGCGGGGCCAGCATGGTCGGTGCGTCCCCGGCCGGGCGGTCGGAGACCGGCGGCTCGGTCAGCACGGCGGGCGCGGGCGGCACCGGCGGGGCGAACGGGTCCTCGGCGGGCCCGGGAACCGGCGCGGGCGCCGACGCGGCAGCAGGCACGGGCGCAGCGGGCGTCGGCGCGGCAGGCGTCGGCGCGGCAGCAGGCAAGGGCGCAGGCGCACCGGCGCCCAGTCGCTCCGCCTCCGCCGCGATCGCCGCGGCCCCCGCCTCCTGCAGCCACTGCGGCGGGCTGAGCAGGAAGGACGTCGCCTCCACCGGCCCGGGCGCGGGCTTCGCCGCCCCGGCCGGGTTGGCCGCGACCGGCCGCCCGTAGACCTCCTCGAACTGCCGGACGACCTCGTTGACGGGCAGCGCGGGCCAGAGCGTGCTGGCGCCCGAGTCCCGCGCGATCACCAGCCGCGCCTCACCCGAGCCGGACCCGCCCGAACCCGGGCCACCGCCCGGGCCGTCCGGGCCCGCGGCCCCGTCCCCGGCGCCGTCCCCGGGCGGCATCGCCCAGCAGACGAAGCCCAGGTCGAACTCCCGGACCCGCACCTCGCGCTGCTGCGAGCGCGGCACCCCGCCGTTGATCCACTCCTCGGCGAGCTCCTGCGCCTGCGCGTACGTCACCACGCCCGGTTCACCCCTGTCCGCATCCTCGTCGTCCCCCGTTCCACCAGCACCACCGCCATCGCCGCGTCCCCGTGCATCAGCCCACCGGGACGGCCCGGGCGAACCCGCCGTCCACCATCAGTTCCGCGACCGTCTCCAGCTCCGGCGGGCTGCCGGCCAGCCGCAGCAGGAAGTCGTCGAAGTTCTCGCCACAGGGCAGCAGCAGCCGGGCGCAGCGGTCCTCCGGGGCCTCCGGGGCACCGGAGTCGCGGGCATCGTCGTACAGGTGGAACCAGACCGAACCGGTCCGCTCGCCGCGCACCTTGAGCGCGACCAGGCCGCCCTGCGCGTAGGCGACGGCCAGGAAGTCCTTGGTGAGGTGGTCGCGCAGGCACTTGTTGGCGTACACGACGTCCTCGGTGCCGTACTCCTCGGTGAGGGTCAGGAACGGCTGGTCGAACAGCAGACCGAGGTCGGTGTCCAGCGCCACTCCGACGGGGCCGCGGCCGCCGCCGAGCTTGAGGAAGGTGCGGTAGGCACCGGGCAGCCGGTAGCCGAGGCGTTCCTCGGCGCGCTGGACCAGGTCCTCGGCGACGCCGATCGGGTCGCCGCCGTCCTTGGCCAGCGAGAAGTGGACGGGCCGGCGCTCCTGCAGCGGGCGGGTGCCGCGGCGGGTGTGGTCGGCGGCGGAGGTGGCCAGGCCGCCGTGGTGCCGCAGCAGTGCCTTGACCTCGACCGGGACGAGTTCCATCCGGCGCCAGCCGGGGGCCGCGCCGCCGACCGCGTGGTGCCAGGTCCAGCCGGGCGGGGTGGCCACGGCGGTGTCCAGGTCGGCCCAGAGCGGGTGGCCCTGGGTGTAGAGCGCGGCGTTGGCCGAGACGTAGTCGGTCAGTCGCAGCTCGTCCACGCCGAAGCCGTCCGGCGGGTCGGCGACCTCGGCCGCGGCGGCCGCGTACGGGCCGAAGTCCGGGTAGCCGTACTCGTCCACGCTGACCCCGGCGGGGTGCCGCTCGGCACGGACCGGATCCGGGAACTGCACCACCTGACCTGCGTACGCCGCGTTCGGTGCGGCGGCGACGCCGGGCCGACCTGTCGTCATCTGGGAGCCCCCACTGGCTGCTGCAAATACTCGGTGCTTGCTGGCACCAGCCTAGGGGGTCCCCTCGAGGCCCGGACCCCCGGCTTTGTGGAGAAGCCGCGCGGGAACGGACCGGCCCGCCACGGTCCGCCCGGCGCCCGCGCCACCCGCTCCCGCCGCGCCCCGACGAGGCGCGGGTGCGGGGCGGCCGAGTGGTTCGTGGACGGCCGGTCCGGCGGTCGGGAACGGCCCGGCACGGCGCCCCGGCTGACGGGACGCGGGCTGCGGGCGGGCCGGCGCGGGCGGCACCCGGAGGCCTCAACGTCCGCCGCGGGCACCGGAGTCGGCCCGGCCGACGACCCCGGGGTGGCGGCCGCGCCGCCCTCGCTCCCCCGGCCCGCCGCCGGAACGGTACCGGCCGCCGTCCGGGCCGGAGGGGGTTTCGGTACATCAGCGGACAAGTCAGGACGCGGCGGAGCGCGTTCCGCCAGCATCGGGCGGGTGCCCGTCCGATCCGCCCGGTATCCGTCGCCGCCGCACCCCGGTTGTACGGATGTCGGTGTCGTTTGACAGGCTTGGCCAGGACCGGCCGGGCCATTCCGGCCGACACCGGGCAACGAGGAGGAGGACGACGGATGACCAGCGGTGAGCCGGCGGACCCGCCCGTGCTGCGCCACCACCGCGACAGCCTGCTGCCCGCCGTCGCCGCCGCGCTGTCGCTCAAGGGCGGCGAGGTGCACACCCTGGCGGGCGGCAAGGACGAGCGGCGCCCGGTCCTGCACCACCTGGTCACCGGCTTCCTGGACACCGTGCCGCTGGAGGCCCGCGAGCGGTTCACCGGCCGCTGCCCGGAGGCCGTCCTGCTCTCCCAGTACCTGACCGCGGTCGACGGCCGACGCTCCAAGCGCGCCGCCCGCAAGCCGATGAGCCTGCACGAGGCGCGCAAGGCACTCAAGGGCGCCCGGATGACGACCGTCCGGATCCGCGAGGAGGGTGATCCGGCGCACGGCACCCACGCCCCGCCGTGCCGCTCCTGCGCCCCGATGCTGGAGCACTTCACCGTGCAGAGCGTGGCCGTCGGGCCCCCCTCGCGCTGACCGGCCGAGTGCCGGCCCGGTCCGTCCCCCGTCCCCGAGCCCAGGAGTCCGCCCTGAACCCGCCCAGCCCGCCCCCACCCCCGCCGGCCACCCTGACCGCCGCCGGCGACCAGGCCACCGGCGCCGCCGGGCGGACCCGCCCGCGCTTCCCCGCCGACGTCGCCGCCGAACTCAAGTCGGCGGGCTGGCACCCCGGCCGCTGGGAGATGCAGCAGGCCGAGGAGTGGGCCGACACCCTGGTCGGGCACGGCGAGCCCACCGGCGCGCGGCACGCGGTGTTCCCGGCGGCGGTGGAGGCCTGGGCCGAGTTCGGCGGCCTCGCCTTCGACCTGTCCGGTCCGGGCCGCCAGCTGGCCCGCACCCCGTTCCTGATCGACCCGCTGTGCGGCCTGCACCAGCCCCGGACCCTGCTCGACCTCGGCCGGGCGCTGGGCGTCCAGGTCGCCCCGCTCGGCGAGGAGGCGTACGGGCAGGCGCTGCTGGCCGTCGACGAGGAGGGCCGGGTCTACAGCCTGGACCACACCGGCGAGTGGTTCCTCGGCCACGGCATCGACCAGGCGATCACCGCCCTGGTGCTGGGCACCGCTCCGGAACGGCTGCGCACGGCCGACGGCTACTGAGAGGCCGGCGGGCACCGGGGCGTCGGGCACCGGGCACCGGAAGACCGGCCGGAGGAAGACCGACCGGAGAACACCGGCCGGAGAACACCGGCCGGGGGTGCCCCGCCAGAACGGCCGCCGGCCGCCGGGGCACCCGTCGGCACGAACGGCACCGGGAACGGCCGACGGCTACCGCAGCCGCTCGGCCCGTACCGCCAGCCGGGACGGCAGCACCGCCTCGACCCGGAACCCGCCGTCCGCCTCCGGCCCGGACGAGAAGGTGCCGCCCAGGGCGATCACCCGCTCGCGCATCCCGACCAGCCCGTTGCCCCCGCTGGGCAGTTGGGCCGCGCCCCGCTCCCCGCCGGGGCAGGCGTTCACCACGCTGACCCGTACCCCGTTCGGCGCGTACGCCAGCAGGACCGACACCTGTGCGCCGCCCGCGTGCTTGTGCGCGTTGGTCAGCCCTTCCTGGACGACCCGGTAGGCGGTCTGCTCGGCCTCGCCGGTGAACTCCTGCCGGCTGCCGCTGACCGTCAGCGTCACGGCCATCCCGGCCGCCCGGGACTGGTCCACCAGCCGCGGCAGCCCGGCCAGCGAGTCCGGCTCCGGCGGCCGCTCGTCGTCCATCCGCAGGACGCCGAGGATCTCGCGCAGCTCGTTCAGCGCCTGCCGACCCACCTCGCCCATCAGTTTGGCGCTCTGTGCGGCCTTCTCCGGGTCCTTGCCGGCGATCCGCTCCAGCGCCCCGGCGTGCACCACCATCAGCGACACCCGGTGCGCCACCACGTCGTGCATCTCCCGGGCGATCCGGGTGCGTTCCTCCAGCCGGGCCCGGCGGGCCCGCTCCTGGGCCTGTTCGGCCAGCAGGTCCAGCTCGGTCTCCAGGCCGTGCGCGCGGTCCTTGAGCGACTCGATCAGCCGGCGCCGCGCGCCCACGTACAGACCGGTCACCACCGGCGGGACGGTCAGCCCGACCGCGACCAGCACGGCTATCAGCACCTGGCCCCAGAGCGGCGGCGGCTCCGCCCCGGAGTCGCCGGGGGTCAGCATCGACACCATCATCACGGCGACCGCCTCGGCGAAGGCCAGCGCGGACAGCGCCACCACCCGCCAGCGCCGCGAGGGCCACTCCCAGGTCTCCGCCAGCGTGTACAGCGCCACCACCAGCAGCAGCACGCCGAGCATCCCGGGCATCGCGACCAGGGTGACCAGCACCGGGACGGCCGGCCAGCGCCGGCGCAGCACCAGCGATCCGCCGGCCAGCGTGGCGAGCACCGCGATCCCGACCTTGCCCGCGGTGGTCAGGTCCACCCGGGCGGACAGGAAGGCGATCGTGCTGACCGCGCACTCCAGCGCGGCGAGCAGGGCCAGCCCGATGTCCAGGAAGGCGCTGCGCGGCCGCTTCCACCACCAGAACGACCGGTCCGGCGCGCGCTCCCCAGGCGACTTGCTCATGTCCGACAGACTATGCGGCAACCCCCACCCCTCCCCACCGGGATTGTCCGGCACACCTCCCGGGTCCGCCAAGTGGTCCAGACCACAGGCGCCCCTCGGCGGCGCTGTCCGCCATCCGGCCACCTCGCGGACAGGGCACGCCCCGACACCTATGCTGGTCGCGTCGGACAGCGCGGTCCGCACGCGTCACACCCGCCACACGCCTGTGGACCTGTGACGATGAGCCGTTGCCGAACCCCACCACCACAGGGAGCCAGCCGTGACCGCTCCGGTCCCCAACCCGGCGGACAGCCCCACGCCCGTCGTCGCTGACAACGCAGCCCTGCGGGCGGACATCCGCCGCCTCGGCGACCTGCTCGGCGAGACGCTGGTCCGCCAGGAAGGCCCCCAGTTGCTGGGCCTGGTCGAACAGGTCCGCCTGCTCAGCCGCACCGACGGCGAGGCCACCGCCGAACTGCTGTCCGGCATCGACCTGGACACCGCCGCCAAGCTGGTCCGGGCGTTCTCCACCTACTTCCACCTCGCCAACGTCACCGAGCAGGTGCACCGCGGCCGCGAGTTCGCCACCCGCCGCGCCCGGGAGGGCTCCCTCCTCGCGCAGACCGCCGACCAGCTCGCCGAGGCCGACCCCAAGCACCTCCAGGACACCCTCGCCCACCTCGCGGTCCGCCCCGTCTTCACCGCGCACCCCACCGAGGCCGCCCGCCGCAGCGTCCTCAACAAGCTGCGCCGGATCGGCGAACTCCTCGACCGCATCCACCGCGAGGAGCTCGCCTCCGGCCTCGTCGCCGCCGACCCGGCCCGCACGAGCAGCGCCAAGCGCTCCGCCGACCGCCGCCTCGCCGAGGTCATCGACCTGCTCTGGCAGACCGACGAGCTGCGCATCGCCCGCCCCGAGCCCACCGACGAGGCCCGCAACGCCGTCTACTACCTGGACGAGCTCTACCGCGAGGCCGTCCCCGAGGTCCTGGAGGAACTCCAGGAGGAACTCGCCCGGGTCGGCCTCACCCTGCCCGACGGCGTCCGCCCGCTCACCTTCGGCACCTGGATCGGCGGCGACCGCGACGGCAACCCCAACGTCACCCCGCAGGTCACCTGGGACGTCCTCAACCTCCAGCACGAGTACGGCATCAAGGACGCGCTGGACGCCATCGACGACCTGCGCAACACCCTCTCCACCTCCGAGCGGCTGGCCGGCGCCTCCGTCGAACTGCTCGCCTCGCTCAACACCGACCTGCACGTGCTCCCCGAACTCAGCCCGCGCTACAAGCGGATGAACGCCGAGGAGCCCTACCGCCTCAAGGCCACCTGCATCCGGCTCAAGCTGGAGAACACCCGCGAGCGCCTGGCCGGCGGCACCCCGCACGTCGAGGGCCGCGACTACCTCGGCACCCGCGAGCTCGTCGCCGACCTGCGGCTGATCCAGGAGTCGCTGCGCTCCCACCGCGGCGAGCTCATCGCCGACGGCCGCCTCGCCCGCGCCATCCGCACCATCGAGGCCTTCGGCCTCCAACTCGCCACCATGGACGTGCGCGAGCACGCCGAGGCCCACCACCACGCCCTCGGCCAGCTCTTCGACCGCCTCGGCGAGGAGGCCTGGCGCTACGCCGACATGCCGCGCGAGTACCGGCAGAAGCTGCTCGCCAAGGAGCTCCGCTCGCGCCGCCCGCTCGCCCCCACCCCGGCCCCGCTGGACGAGGCCGGCACCAAGACCCTCGGCGTCTTCAACACCATCCGCGAGGGCTTCGAGCGCTTCGGGGACGAGATCGTCGAGAGCTACATCATCTCGATGTGCCAGGGCGCCGACGACGTCTTCGCCGCCACCGTCCTGGCCCGCGAGGCCGGCCTGATCGACCTGCACGCCGGCATCGCCAAGATCGGCATCGTGCCGCTGCTGGAAACCACCGACGAACTCCAGCAGGCCGACCGCATCCTCGACGAGATGCTCTCCGACCCCTCCTACCGCCTGCTCGTCTCGCTGCGCGGGGACATCCAGGAGGTCATGCTCGGCTACTCGGACTCCTCCAAGTTCGGCGGCATCACCACCTCCCAGTGGGAGATCCACCGCGCCCAGCGCCGGCTGCGCGACGTCGCCCACCGCTACGGCATCCGGCTGCGCCTCTTCCACGGCCGCGGCGGCACCGTCGGCCGCGGCGGCGGCCCCTCGCACGAGGCCATCCTGGCCCAGCCCTGGGGCACCCTGGAGGGCGAGATCAAGGTCACCGAGCAGGGCGAGGTCATCTCCGACAAGTACCTGCTCCCCTCCCTCGCCCGGGAGAACCTGGAGCTGACCATCTCCGCCACCCTCTCGGCCTCGGCGCTGCACACCGCCCCGCGCCAGGCCCCCGAGTCGCTGGCCCGCTGGGACGCCGCGATGGACCAGGTCTCCGAGGCCGCCCACACCGCCTACCGCGGCCTGGTCGAGCAGGAGGACCTGCCGAAGTACTTCTTCGCCGCCACCCCGGTCGACCAGCTCGCCTCGCTGCACCTGGGCTCCCGCCCGTCCCGCCGCCCCGACTCCGGCGCGGGCCTGGACGGCCTGCGGGCCATCCCGTGGGTCTTCGGCTGGACCCAGTCCCGCCAGATCGTCCCCGGCTGGTACGGCGTCGGCTCCGGCCTCGCCGCCGCCCGCGCGGCGGGCCTGGGCGACGTGCTGGACGAGATGTACGGCGAGTGGCACTTCTTCCGCAACTTCCTGTCCAACGTCGCGATGACGCTGGCCAAGACCGACCTGCGGATCGCCAGCCACTACGTCGAGCAGCTGGTGCCCGGCGAACTGCGCCACGTCTTCGACCAGATCAAGGACGAGCACGCCCTCACCCTGCGCCAGGTGCTCCGGCTCACCGGCGAGAGCGAACTCCTGGAGCACAACCCGGTGCTGAAGCAGACCTTCGCCGTCCGCGACGCCTACCTCGACCCGATCTCCTACCTCCAGGTCGCGCTGCTGCGCCGCCAGCGCGAGGAGGTCGAGGCCGGCCGCCACGACGACCCGCTGCGCGCCCGCGCGCTGCTGCTGACCGTCAACGGCATCGCCGCCGGTCTGCGCAACACCGGCTGACCCGGGGCACGCCGACAGGGGCCGACGGCGCGTGCCGTCGGCCCCTGCGCGTGCCGCGGGGTCCGCGGGGTCCGCTAGCGCACCTCGACCACCAGCGGGCCGTACCTCGCCTTGATCCGTGCCCCGGCCGACTCCCACTGGGGGGTGCCGACCACCACTCCGGCACCGTCGCCGCCGACCGCCACGGACCCGATCTCCACGCCCTCGGAGTGCCAGTACGCGCGGTCCCCGTCGATCCTGCCCACCAGGACCTCCTGCTCGTCGCGCGAGGCCGCGGCATCGGTGAACTGCAGCTTCACCGAGGGCCAGTCGGCCGCCGCGCCGGCCGCCGCGGCGTCCAGAGCGCTGCCCGGAACGCGCATCACGTAGAGCGTGCCGGTCTCCGCGTCCCGGCAACTGCCGAAGTAGTGGTCCCGGTAGCCCGTGTTCGCCACCCTGTCGACGGCCTCACCCGCCCGCGCCAGATCGAGCCGGATCAGCTGCGCGGACGACAACGGGGACGACGGGCCCGAGGACGTCGGCCGGGCCGCCGGGAACCCGGTCGACGGCACGCCACCCGACGGACCACCGCCCGACGGCGAGCCGCCCGACGGGAAGCCGGTAGACGGACCACCACTCGACGGCGAGCCGCCCGACGGGAAACCCGACGAGGACCGGCCCCCGGTCGGACCTCCCGACGACGACAGGCCCGACGACGACAGGCCCGACGACGACAGGCCCGACGACGGCGAGACGGAGCGATCGTGCCAGCCCGGGGTCCGCAGCGACGTCGGCCCCTCGCAGGCCACGACCGGGCCCACCTCGTTCCAGGCCGACACCCCGGGCGTCGGACTGGCCGCGCCCGCGGGCGGGCGGTGCTCCACGCCTCCCGGGCCCCCGCCGTCGCCCAGCCGGCTCAGCATCCCCACCCCGGCTGCCAGCACCACCACCGCGGCCGTCCCCCGCAGCACGGTCAGCCACCGCGCCCGCCGCCGCCCGGCGTCCCGCAGCGCCGCCAGCGGCGCACTGCCGGCCACCGACCCCGCCCGCGTGCCGAGCCGGACGGCGAGCTCCTCCTCGAACCCGTCCGGCTGTTCCGGCCGTTCAGCCGCCATGACCCACCATCTCCTTCGCCGGTGCCAGCTCCTGCCGGAGCGTCTTCATCGCCCGCGCCAGATGCGTCTTCGCCGTGGCCACCGAGCAGCCGAGCTCCTGCGCGACCTGCGCCACCGGCAGGTCGACGTAGTAGCGGAGCACGACCACCGCCCGCTGCCGGGGCGGCAGCGTCCGCATCGCCGCCGCCAGCTGCTCGTCGTGCTCGGCCACCGGCGCCCCCGGCGAGTCCGGCAGCACGGCCGTGAGGACCTCGCGCCGGGTCCGTCGCCACCGCGAGACGTGGGTGCGGACCATCGTCGTCCGCACGTACGCCTCGGCCGCCCGCGCGTCCCGGATCGCCGTCCGCTTCGGGTAGACCCGCGCCAACGCGTCGTGCAGCAGGTCCCGGGCGTCGTGGACGTCCCCGGTGATCAGGTACGCCCCCCGTAGGAGGGCCTGGTACCGAGCCGCGACGAACTCGTCGAACGGATCGGATCCGGAGCCCCCCGGGCGCATCGATTCGCGCTTCATACCCTCACGACGCCCGGCACGCCGGAAACGGATGACACCCGGGCGGGCACGACGAAGGGCCGGCGCCCACCACCGTGGACACCGGCCCCTGAGGACTCGTCACTACTCCGCGGGCTCGCCCGCGCGCCTGCGCTTCAGCCACAGCGCCGCGCCGCCGGCCGCCACCACCAGGCCGCCGCCGACGGCCAGCAGGCCCGCGTCGGGGCCCATCGACTCACCGAGCACCGGCTGCGCCGCCGCCGGCTCCGGGGCGATCAGCGGATCCGGCTCCGCCACCGGGTCGGCGTGCGCCACCGCGGCACCGGACAGCAGCACCCCTGCCGCTCCCAGCGCACCGGCCGTACCGACCTTCCGTCCGAGCTGTTTCAGCCGGACCCCCCGGGTCCGCCGCAGTGGGCGGACCGGACCCAAACTCCGCATCGAGAACTCCCCAGGACTCGTTCGCGTACCGGGCCGACGCTATCCGATCCCGCACAGGCTTCTCACACGGATTCAGGTTTGGCCGGTCAAGCGTTGTACGACTGTTGCGTACCCGGCGCACCGTGTTGACGGACGTTCAGGAGTTGTACGTGCCCTGGGCGCGCTCCAGCCCCTCGGACAGCAGCGCCTCCACCGCGTCGGCCGAGCGGTCCACGAACCACTCCAGCTCCTTGCGCTCGGTCGAGGAGAAGTCCTTCAGCACGAAGTCCGCGACCTCCATCCGGCCCGGCGGGCGGCCGATCCCGCAGCGCACCCGGTGGTACTCGGGGCCGAGCGACTTGGTGATCGACTTCAGCCCGTTGTGGCCGTTGTCCCCGCCGCCCAGCTTCAGCCGCAGCGCCGCGTAGTCGACGTCCAGCTCGTCGTGGACCGCGACCAGCGCGGCGGCCGGCACCTTGTAGAAGTCGCGCAGCGCCGTCACCGGGCCGCCGGAGAGGTTCATGAAGGACATCGGCTTGGCCAGCACCACCCGCTTGCCCGCCAGCCGCCCCTCGGCCACCTGCGCCCGGCTCTTGTGCGCCTTGAACTTGGCGCCCATCCGCTGCGCCAGCAGGTCCACCACCATGAACCCGATGTTGTGCCGGTTCCGGGCGTACTGCTCGCCCGGGTTGCCCAGGCCCACCACCAGCCAGGGGCCCTCGTACTCGTCCGCCATAGCGCCCTCACTCCTCGCCTTCACGCTCGACGTCATCATCCCGGACACACCGCTGCCCCGGCCGCTCCAGCGGGAGCGACCGGGGCAGCGGTCTCAGCTCTTCAGGGGCGAGGCTCAGGCCTCGGCGCCCTCGGCCTCGGCGGCCTCGTCCTCGACCGGGGCGGCCTGGGCGCCGATGACCTGCAGCACGACGGCGTCGGCCTCGACGGCCAGGGTGACGCCGGCCGGCAGGGCGATGTCCTTGGCGTGGATGGAGGCACCGGCCTCCAGGCCCTCGACCGAGACGGTGACGGACTCGGGCAGGTGGGTGGCCTCGGCCTCGATCGGCAGGGCGTTCAGCACGTGCTCGAGCAGGTTGCCGCCGGGGGCCAGCTCGCCCTCGGTGAGGACCGGGATCTCGACGGTGACCTTCTCGCCGCGCTTGACCAGGAGCAGGTCGACGTGCTCGATGCTGCGCTTGATGGCCTCGCGCTGGACGGCCTTCGGCAGCACGTACTCGTCCTTGCCCTCGATCGGGACGACCAGCAGGGCGTTCGGGGTCTTCAGGGCCATCATCAGGTCGTGGCCGGGCAGGTTCAGGTGAACCGGGGCGTGGCCGTGGCCGTAGACGACACCCGGGACGAAGCCGGCGCGGCGGGCGCGACGGGCGGCACCCTTGCCGAACTCGGTGCGGGTCTCAGCGGCAATACGGATCTCGGACACGACTGCACTCCTCGTGAAAATGGCGCGGGGGTGCAGGCAACGCGAAAAACCGCCGGGACCACACCCTCAGTACGTTCGGGGGTCACTCGGCGGCAACGGCCTGCCGGCGGACGGGAATCCGGCACCGGCAGCGCGTCGATCACGGAGCGGGCGCCCGTCGAGCAGGCGCACGGCATCCCTCGCCGAGCAGTTTCACGAGTCTAACCGCTCCTGCCGCCCGGCGCGAAATCGGCGGCGGCCCCGGCCCTTCCGGGACCGGGGCCGCCTGCGCGGGCTTCGTCAGTGCACGCCCTCGAAGAGGCTCGTGACCGAGCCCTCCTCGAACACCTCGCGGATCGCGGCCGCGATCGACGGGGCGATGGACAGCGTGGTGATCTTGTCCAGCTGGAGCTGCGCCGGGGTGGGCAGCGTGTTGGTGAACACGAACTCGCTGACCCGCGAGTTCTTCAGCCGGTCCGCGGCCGGGCCGGAGAGCACGCCGTGGGTGGCGGCCACCAGGACGTCCGCGGCGCCGTTCTCGAACAGCGCGTCGGCCGCGGCGCAGATCGTGCCGGCGGTGTCGATCATGTCGTCGACCAGGACGCAGACCCGGCCCTCGACGTCACCGACCACGTCGGCCGACAGGATGGTGTTGGCCTGGGTGATGTCGCGGCGCTTGTGGATGATCGCCAGCGGGGCGTCCAGGCGGTCGCACCACTGGTCGGCGACCTTGACCCGGCCGGCGTCCGGCGAGACGACGGTCAGCTTGGACCGGTCCACCTTCTCGCCGATGTAGTCGGCCAGCAGCGGCAGCGCGAACAGGTGGTCGACCGGGCCCTCGAAGAAGCCCTGGATCTGCGCGGTGTGCAGGTCCACGGCCATCAGGCGGTCGGCGCCGGCCTGGCGCAGCAGGTCGGCGACCAGCCGGGCCGAGATGGGCTCGCGGCCGAGGTGCTTCTTGTCCTGGCGGGCGTACCCGTAGAACGGCAGGATCGCGGTGATGCTCTTGGCGGAGGCCCGCTTCAGAGCATCGATCATGATCAGCTGTTCCATGATCCACTGGTTGATGGGAGCCGTGTGGCTCTGCATCACGAAGCAGTCCGCGCCGCGGGCCGACTCCAGGAAGCGGACGTAGATCTCCCCGTTGGCGAAGTCCAGGGCCTTGGTGGGGACCAGCTCGGTCCCGAGCGCCTCGGCCACCTCCCTCGCCAGTTCCGGGTGGGCACGGCCGGAGAAGAGCTTGAGCTTCTTCTCACCCGACGTCGTGATCCCGCTCACTGCACCGTCTCCTCGCGTTGCGGACGCTGAATCCTCGACCCGATGCGGGCAGGCGAGGCCCACGCGCAGTACGGGGTCGGGGAATTGTCGGTACGCCTGGACACGGGCGGTAAGCCCAGTGGCGCACGTATGTCCCCAAGGTTACGCGCCCGCGCAGAAAGCGTCCGCCCCGGGACCGGACCCCGGACTCCCGCCCGGTGCGTCAGGCCTCCGGGGCGCCGTCCGTCGCGGCCTTCGCGGCCTGCGCCGACGAGGTCCCCGGGCGCTTGCGCTCGACCCAGCCCTCGATGTTGCGCTGGTTCGCGCGGCTCACGCCGAGCGCGCCCGCCGGTACGTCGGCGGTGATCACCGAGCCGGCGCCGGTGTAGGCGCCGTCACCGATGGTCACCGGGGCGATGAACATGTTGTCCGAGCCGGTGCGGCAGTGCGCGCCGATGACGGTGCGGTGCTTGTTCACGCCGTCGTAGTTGACGGTGACCGAGGCCGCGCCGACGTTGGTGCCCTCGCCGATCGTCGCGTCGCCGATGTACGACAGGTGCGGCACCTTGGCGCCCTCGCCGAGCTCGGAGTTCTTGATCTCGACGTAGGTGCCGACCTTCGCCTTGCGGGCCAGCTTCGCGCCCGGACGCAGGTAGGCGTACGGGCCGGCGGTGGCCAGCTCGCCGACCTCGGCGCGGTCGGCCGTGGTGTTGCTCACACGGGCGCCGGCGCCGATCAGGGTGTCCTTCAGGGTCGAGTTCGGGCCGACCTCGCAGCCCTCGGCCAGGTGGGTGACGCCCTGCAGCTGGGTGTTGGGCAGCACCACGGCGTCCGGCTCGTAGGTCACCTGCACGT
Organism: Kitasatospora sp. NPDC059599; assembly: GCF_042735125.1. Classification (NCBI taxonomy): domain Bacteria; kingdom Bacillati; phylum Actinomycetota; class Actinomycetes; order Kitasatosporales; family Streptomycetaceae; genus Kitasatospora; species Kitasatospora sp. NPDC059599. The sequence continues at coordinate 13,939 of NZ_JBHWCL010000171.1, forward strand.
CGATCCAGGTGGTCGCCGGGTCCACCACGGTGACGCCCGCGCGCATCGCCCGCTCCAGCAGGCGGTCGTTCAGCAGCCGGCGGGCCTGCGCCAGCTGGACCCGGTCGTTGATGCCCAGGATGTCCCGGTGGTCCTCGGCGACCACGGCGCCCACCCGGTGACCGGCCTTGCGCAGGATCTCCAGGGTGTCGGTCAGGTACTCCTCGCCCTGCGAGTTGTCCGTGGTGAGCTCGGCCAGCGCCTCGACCAGCAGCTCGGCGTCGAAGGCGAAGACGCCCGAGTTGATCTCGGCGATCGCGCGCTGGGTGGCGCTGGCGTCCCGCTCCTCGACGATCGAGGCGACCGTGCCGTCCTCGTCGCGCAGGATCCGGCCGTAGCCGTAGGGCTCCGGCACCACGGCGGTCAGCACGGTGACGCCGTTCTGCTGGGCCGTGTGGGCGTCGGCCAGCCGGCGCAGCGTCGACCCGGTCAGCAGCGGCGAGTCGCCGGCGGTGACGATGACCGTGCCGTTCAGCACCGCGCCGTCGGCGGCCAGGGCCTCCAGCGCCGTCCGCACCGCGTGACCGGTGCCGTTCTGCTGCTCCTGCACGGCGGTCCGCGCCGCGGGGTAGTACTCCGTCAGGTGCTCCTGGACCTGCTCGCGCTGGTGCCCGACGACCACCACGAGCTGCTCCGGCGTCAGCTCCCCGGCCGCCGCGACCGCGTGACCCACCAGCGACCGCCCGCACACCTCGTGCAGGACCTTGGGCAGCTTGTTCGACTTCATCCGGGTCCCGCCACCGGCGGCGAGCACGACAACGGCGGCAAGCGAATTGGCACCCATGCGGGGAGGCTCCTCGGTAGGTTCACAGAGAGGGCAGAGCAGGCCCGGCCGGGACCCAGGCCGGTCGCCATACGCACAGTCCGCCGAGCAGCACCGACAATACCGGCGCGGTGGAAGACGCCCGAACCAGAGGCGTGCAAAGGCTCCGCCGCTAGGATTCGAACCCAGACAAAGGCCTCCAAAGGGCCCTGTGCTGCCATTACACCACGGCGGACAGTCGTGTCAGACCCTACCCGAGCGGACCCCGCCGTGGGTATCGACTTGCACCGATCCGCAGGGCCCGGATCCGTGCTCCCCGGGCGAACTCGCGGGGCCCCGGGTTCAGCCATCCAGTCGGGTGAATTCACTCAAGCGCCGCGCGGCGGTGTGTTCCCCAGGACGCGGCGCACAACCTACGATGCCGTAGGTTACGCCGACGTAGGCTCCGCTCCTCTCCCGTTCCGGGACGCCGCAAAGGGACGCCCATGACCATCCAGGCCGGCGAGGCGCGCGCGGGGACCGCCGCGCCCCGCACTCCGTCTCCCGATCCCGACACCGCCGCCACGCAGCTGTCCGCCACCCGTGGCGGGGAGAAGCAGGGCCTGGCCGAGCGGGCCGCGCTCGGGCTGTTCATCCTCGTGCCGTTCGCCGCCCTGCTGGCCGCCGTACCGGTGGCCTGGGGCTGGGGGCTGGGCTGGACGGACGTCGCGATCACCGTCTCCCTGTACTTCCTGACCTGCCACGGCATCACCGTCGGCTACCACCGCTACTTCACCCACAGCGCCTTCAAGGCCGGCCGCCCGATGCGCCTCGCCCTGGCGATCGCCGGCAGCCTCGCCGTCGAGGGCCCGCTGGTGCGCTGGGTCGCCGACCACCGCAAGCACCACCGCTTCAGCGACAAGGACGGCGACCCGCACTCGCCCTGGCGCTACGGGGAGAGCGTCCCGGCGCTGATGAAGGGCCTCTGGTGGGCGCACATGGGTTGGATGTTCGACGAGGAGCAGACCTCGCAGATCAAGTACGCCCCGGACCTCGTCCGCGACCCGGCCATAAGGCGGATCTCCCGGCTGTTCTGGCTCTGGACCACCATCTCGCTGCTGATCCCCCCGCTGGTCGGCGGCCTGGTGACGCTGTCCTGGCAGGGCGCGCTGTCCGCCTTCTTCTGGGGTTCGCTGGTCCGGGTGGCACTGCTGCACCACGTCACCTGGTCGATCAACTCGATCTGCCACGCCGTCGGCCGGCGCCCCTTCCGCTCCCGGGACCGCTCCGGCAACGTCTGGTGGCTCGCGGTCCTCTCCTGCGGCGAGTCCTGGCACAACCTGCACCACGCCGACCCGACCGCGGCCCGGCACGGGGTGCTGCGCGGGCAGATCGACTCCTCGGCCCGGCTGATCCGCTGGTTCGAGCTGGCCGGCTGGGTCCGGGACGTCCGCTGGCCGGACGCGCAGCGGATCGCCGCCCGCCGCGCCGCATGAGGCGGCGCTTCCAGCATGATGTAGGGGTGAACGGGAGCAGCGCAGACACCACAGGCGGTCACCACAGCACGCGGACGGACGCGGCGCCCGCTACGGCGCCGGCCCGTCCGCGGTCCGCTGCACCGAAGGGCGGCACCGCCGACGGGGCCGCGGACCGGAGCACCGGCGGCCCGGCCCCGCGCCGCCGGGGCGGCCGGGTCAGGATGACCGGCAAGCAGCGCCGCGAGCAGCTGCTGGAGATCGGCCGGACGGTCTTCGCGGAGCGCGGCTACGACGGCACCTCGGTGGAGGAGATCGCCGAGCGGGCCGGGGTGTCGAAGCCCGTCGTGTACGAGCACTTCGGTGGCAAGGAGGGCCTCTACGCGGTGGTGGTGGACCGCGAGATGCAGCTGCTGCTGGACATGGTGACGGGGGCGCTGACCGGCGGACACTCGCGCGAGCTGCTGGAACAGGCCGCCTTCGCGCTGATGGACTACATCGACACCTCGACGGACGGCTTCCGGATCCTGGTCCGGGACTCGCCGGTGGCCCAGTCGACCGGCACCTTCGCCTCGCTGATCAGCGACATCGCCACGCAGGTGGAGGACATCCTGGGCCTGGAGTTCAAGTCGCGCGGCTTCGACGCGCGGCTGGCCCCGATGTACTCGCAGATGCTGGTCGGCATGGTCGCGCTGACCGGGCAGTGGTGGCTGGAGGTCCGCAAGCCGGACAAGGCGACGGTGGCGGCCCACCTGGTGAACCTCGCCTGGCACGGGCTGGAGGGCCTGGAGCGGCACCCGAGGCTGGTCGGCGACCGCAGGGGCTGAGCCCCGCCGCGTACTCCCGCGGCCGTCCGGCCCCCACCGCTTGATCCTCACCGCTTGATCCTCACCCCTTGACCCCCACCGCTTGATCCCTACCGCTTGGTCCCCACCGCGAAGATCCGCCGGAACGGGAAGACCGTCCCGGACGGCCCGGACGGGTAGGCCTCGCGCAGCAGCCGCCCGTACTCGGCGAGGAAGGCGGCCCGGTCGGCCGGATCGGCGAGCAGGGTCAGGACGGGGCGCAGCGCGGTGCCCTTGACCCACTCCAGGACCGGGTCCGGCCCGGGGAGCACGGTGAGGTAGGTGGTCTCCCAGACGTCCGGGTGGCAGCCGGCGCCCACGAGGGCGTCGAGGTAGTGCTCGGGCGGGTGGACGCCGGCGCGGACGGCGTCCTCGCCGAGCGTGCCCCGCCAGCGGGCGCTGCGGCGCAGGTCGGCGAGCAGGGTGTGACTGGGGGCGTCGAAGTTGCCGGGGACCTGGAGGGCGACGGCTCCGCCGGGGCGCACGGCGGCGGCCCAGCGCCGGACGATGCCGAGGTGGCCGTCGGCCCGGCCCTCCTCGCCCGCCGTGGGCGAGGGGTGCCCCCGTCGGGGCTCGGGCTCGGACGGGTTCATCCACTGCAGGGCCGCGTTGGAGACGACGAGGTCGGGGCGGACCGGGGCCGGGTCGTAGTCGCGGGCGTCGGCGAGCACGTAGTCGGCGGTGGGTTCGCCCTCGGTGCGAGCGGTGGCGAGCATCGGCGCGGAGTTGTCGACGCCGGTGAGGCGGGCGTGCGGCCAGCGTTCGCGCAGGACGGCGGTGGAGTTTCCGGGGCCGCAGCCGATGTCGAGGATCGTTTCCTCGCCGGGGTGCGGAAGGACGGGGACGCGGGCGAGCAGGTCGCGCAGCGGGCGGGTGCGTTCGTCGACGAAGCGCACGTACTGCGCCGGGTCCCAGACGGGGGTGGTCATGGTCAACCTCGCAAGTATCTCGATATCAAGATATCTCGGTGCAGCCTCGTCGGCATATTTCTCGATGTCAAGAGACTTCACATCGACACATCCACCGATACACTGATCGTCATGGAGGACGAGGTCGACAGGCTGGTCGCAGCATGGCGCCGAGAGCGCCCCGACCTCGACGTGGAGCCGCTGGAGGTGCTCAGCCGGGTCAGCCGGCTCGCCCGGCACCTGGACCGCGCCCGCCGCACCGCCTTCGCCGAGCACGGCCTGGAGCCCTGGGAGTTCGACGTCCTCACCGCCCTGCGGCGGGCCGGCTCCCCCTACCAGCTCTCCCCCGGCCAGCTGCTCACCCAGACCCTGGTCACCTCGGGCACCATGACCAACCGGATCGACCGGCTCACCGGCAAGGGCCTGGTCAAGCGGCTGCCCGACCCGGACGACCGGCGCGGCGTGCTGGTCCGGCTCACCGACGACGGCCGCGACCGCGCCGACCAGGCACTCGCCGGACTCCTCGCGCACGAACGCGAACTGCTCGCCCAGCTCAGCTCCGGCCAGCAGACCGAACTCGCCACACTGCTGCGGCTGCTGATCGCCCCGTTCGACAACATCCCGGGCTGACCCGCGGCCGACCGGCCGTCACCTTCGACCCGGCCGACGTCACCTTCGACCCGGCCGACGTCACCCTCGACCCGGCGTCACGAACGCTCGACGGTGGCCGCCACCGACGGCGGCGGCACGGCCTGATGATCGGCGGGGCTGACCCCGGCCCGGCGGGCGACCGCGACGGCGGCCAGTGTGGAGTGCACCCCGAGCTTGCCGAGCACGTTCTGCATGTGCGTCCGGACGGTGTGCGGTGACAGGTAGAGCCGCTCCGCGACGGCCTGCCGGCCCAGACCCGCGACCATGCAGCGCAGGATCTGCTTCTCCCGCGGGGTCAGGGTGTCCACCAGCCGCTCGCTCTCGGTGCGGTCCCGCCGGGCGGTGGTGAGCTCGCGGATCACCCCGGTGAGCAGTGCGGGCGGCAGGTGCGTCTCGTCCCGCAGTACGCCCCGGACCACGGCGAGCAGCCGGGCCAGTGAACTCTCCTTGGCCACCCACCCGGTGGCACCGGCGTGCAGGGCGCGGGCGGCGCGGTGCGGGTCGTCGGCGGTGGCCAGCACGACGGCGCGCAGCCCGGGGTGGGCGCGGCGGAGGCGGGCCAGCAGGGTGATGCCGTCGGGCGGCGGGGCGGCAGGTCTGAGGTGGTCGGGCCGGAGCGGATCCGCCCCCGGGCGGGTGCCGCCGGGCGGTGCGCCCGGCACCGCGGCCGACAGCGGGGAGGGCGCCCCGGGCGGTACTGCCGGCCGTCGCGGCGGCGGTACGGGCGGGGACGCCCGGCGCCTGGCGTCCTCGGCGGGCTCCGGTCCGGGCCGTCTGCGGGCCGTCGGCGGAGCCGCCCCCGGCGGTCCGACCGCTCCCGCCCCGCCCGCCCCGAGGTCGGCGTCGATCAGTGCCACGTCGTAGGGCCGGCCCTCGGCGGCGGCGCGTTCCAGCGCCCGCTCTGCGGCGGCCGCGCTGCCGGCCGCGCCCACCTCCACGTCGGGCTCGGCGGCGAGCGCCGCGGCGAGTGCTTCGGCGAAGATCCGGTGGTCGTCGACCACCAGGACGCGAATCCGCCCCATCGTCCCTCCCCCTGCTCAGACCGCCCGAGCCCGGGAGCGGGGAACGGCCCGGCGTCCGCGTTCCGGACCCGCCGCTCCGCCCGCCCACCGGTGGCCGGTGGAAAGGGCGCCGGCCCCCACCGGTACCGAACTCAGCGTACGGGGTCGGGAATCGCCCTCGTGGCGATTTGGTGAAGTTTCGTCAGAAGGTGCGTGAGAGGACGGACTTGTGCGCCCGACCGGTGCCCGGCCGCCGCGGGCGGCGCTCCCGCAGGTCCGGGAGCGGCTGACCGAAGGCGGCCGAA